>CAZMHG010000469.1:0-1629 GCA_964565975.1 uncultured Ilumatobacteraceae bacterium
GAACAGCGCCGCCTGCTGATCTCCGGCCACGCCGGAGATGGCGATCCCTGGGGGTGCACCGAAGCGCTCGGCGGTCACGCCGAAGCGACCGCTCGACGGCATCACCTGCGGCAGCGCCTGCATCGGCACGCCGAAGGTGTCGCACATCGGCTGGGACCACTGCAATGACCGGATGTCGTACAGCATCGTGCGGCTGGCGTTGGACGGGTCGGTCGCGTGCACCGCACCGCCCGTGAGGTTCCAGATCAGCCAGCTGTCGATCGTCCCGAGGGCCAGCTGCGCGCCACGGGGGATCGACCGCTGGCCGAGCAGCCACTCGTACTTGCTCGCGGTGAAGTACGGGTCGAGCACCAGCCCGCACACCTCGCGCACCTGGGGGAGCAGCCCGTCGGCTGCCAGCTGCTCGCAGCGGGCAGCGGTGCGCCGGTCCTGCCAGACGATCGCCGTGCCGTACGGCGTGCCCGTGGTGCGATCCCAGGCAACGGCCGTCTCGCGCTGGTTAGTGATGCCGATGGCGACGACCTTGTCCCGGCCGACGCACGCGAGCACGTCGTGCAGTGTGGCCAGGACGGCCTGCCAGATCTCGGCCGGGTCGTGCTCCACCCAGCCCGGCTGCGGATAATGCTGGGTGAACTCGCGGTAGCTGCTGGCGATCTGACCGCGGCCCGGCGCCAGCGCTCGGGACCGAACCCCTGTCGTCCCCGCGTCGATGGCGACGACCACCGGTGGAATGCCGCGGCTCGCCGTGGTGTCGGGCGCGTCGCTCACGATGTCGAAGCTACTCAGCGACGCTTGCGGTTCGCCGCGTTGGTCCGCGATGTCGGCGCCGGCTTCGACCGAACCGCGCGTGGCGACGACGCGGTCGCGGTCTGGCGCTTGGCGGCCTGGCGTGTGGCCGTCTCGGCACGCAGCTGGCTGAGGGTCTTGCGCTGATAGCCGAACTTGGCCAGCACTGCCGAGATGCCGACGTACAACGTGGCGCCGATCGGCAGCGCGACGTAGCTGCTCCAGTTCTTCTCGCGCACGATGAGCGCGAATGCCAGCGCGGCGACGACGGAGTAGATGATCCACTCCTTGGCCAGCCGCCGCCATGGAACTTCTCGTGTGCTGTCCCAACCCATACGTGACCTTCGACACCTCGAAACTTGCGACACCCGAACCCTGTGACACCCGAACCCTGTGACACCCGGAAACACAGCATTCATGCCCACCCGGGCGATTCGGCCAATACCCTACGGGCGTGCGTCTGGGCATCCTGACCGGCGGGGGCGATTGCCCCGGTTTGAACGCCGTCATCCGCGGCATCGTGCGCAAGGCGGAGAACGAGTACGACGACGAGATCGTCGGCTTCCTCGACGCGTGGGACGGTGTGCTCGAACAGCGGTCGATGCCCCTCGGCGTGGCCTCGCTGCGCGGCATGCTGCCGCGCGGCGGCACCTTGCTGGGCACGCGGCGGGGGAGCCCGTACGACCACGACGACGGGTTGGAGCGGGTCAAGTCGTGCTTCAACGACCTCGGTCTGGACGCGCTCGTCGTGCTCGGCGGCAACGGCTCCCTGTGGGTCGCCGGCCGGCTGTTCGACGACCTGCAGATCCCCGTGATCGGCGTGCCCAAGACCATCGACAACGA
>CAZMHG010000469.1:1639-2998 GCA_964565975.1 uncultured Ilumatobacteraceae bacterium
GAGGGCTCATCCGTCCGCTTCGACGCCGACCTCGCGGGGCGTCGCTTCGCGTGGACGCTCACCGCTCAAAGCTCAGGCGGCGACGTCGACGGGCACCTCGACGCCTTGATCGTCGGGACCGACGTCACCTTCGGGTTCAACACTGCGGTGCAGATCGCGACCGACGCGATCGACCGCCTGCACACCACCGCCGAGAGCCACAACCGGGTGATGGTCGTCGAGGTCATGGGCCGCGACACCGGCTGGATCGCCTGCCACGCCGGGATCGCCGGCGGGGCCACGGCGATCCTGGTGCCCGAGCACCCGTTCTCGATGGACGAGCTGTGCGAGGTGCTCGTTCGGCGTCACGAACGCGGCCGGTACGCGTCGATCGTCGTCGTCGCCGAGGGTGCCGTCCCGCAGGAGGGCGCGATCGAGGCCGAGGACCGGATCTACGACCAGCACGGGCGGCTGAAGCACGGCGGCATCGCCCACGCCGTCGCCCGCGCCGTCGAGCGCCGGATCGGCTACGACACCCGCGTCGTGCTGCTCGGGCACCTGCAGCGCGGCGGAACGCCCACGGCGTTCGACCGCGTGCTCAGCACCCGGTACGGGCTGGCGGCGTGCGACGCGGCGCACCGCGGCGAGTTCGGCCGGATGGTGGCGATCCGCGACAACTCGATGACCACCGTGCCGCTGTCGATCGCCGCCGGCAAGACCCGGCCGCTCGACATGCACCTGTACCACGACGTCGCCGAGGTGTTCTTCGGCTGATGCCGCCCGCGCCTCGCCGCGCCGTCAGACGTCGGCGGCGGCGTCCGTAGGGAAGTCCGGTTGGGTGCTCTCGGCCAGCCCCGGATAGTCGTACTGCGTCAGTGGTGCAGCCTGCAGCGAGCCGTCGCCGATGGGCCATTCCATCGCCGCGCCGTCCTGGGTGAGGTGGATCGCACGTACACCGCCGATGCGCGTCATGGTCAGCACGATCTGGGCGACGGCCTCGATCTGCGCGGTGCCGGTGAGGTCGCCGAGCGGGCCGTGGACGTCGACCGTCAGCACGCCGTTGCTGACGTTCGGCGCGACGCTCCCGGTGACCCCGACCGGTACGGCGCTGGTCAGCTGCTGGCGTTGCTCCAACTCGTTCGGCCCGGCGAGCAACGCGTCGAGCAGGTCGCGCGGCGTCTCCTCGACGTCGCGCTGGACGGCGCGTAGCAACCCGCCGCTGCCGGCCCGTCCCGGGACGACGAGGTAGATGCGCGCCGCCCCGGACGCGGCACCGGCGGCGTTCTGCGGGGACAGGACCAGCAGCTCGCGTCGGTTCGCCGCGGGGATGTCCCGCGGCGAACCGTCCTCGGAGATGCCGCAGCCGGCCAGCAGGGCGAC
>CAZMHG010000470.1:0-272 GCA_964565975.1 uncultured Ilumatobacteraceae bacterium
CTACACGGAGTGCCGCCTGGATCCGTTGGCGATGGCGCTGCTCGCCGACATCGACGAAGAGACCGTCGACATGGTGCCGAACTACGACAACACGACCGAAGAGCCCGTGGTCCTGCCGGCGCGGTTCCCGAACCTGCTGGTCAACGGCAGCCAGGGCATCGCCGTGGGCATGGCGACCAACATCCCGCCGCACAACCTGGGCGAGGTGGTCGACGCCTGCATCGCGGTGCTCGGCAACCCCGACATCGACATCGAGGAGCTCATCGCGATCG
>CAZMHG010000470.1:282-1878 GCA_964565975.1 uncultured Ilumatobacteraceae bacterium
ATCCACCTGATCGATCACCCCGAGGCCACGCCGGACGAGCTGATGCAGTTCGTCAAGGGCCCCGACTTCCCGACCGGCGGCCAGATCCTCGGTCGGGCCGGAATGATCGAGGCGTACCGCACCGGTCGCGGCAGCATCAAGATGCGTGCCACGGCGGCGATCGAGGAGTCCCGGCGCGGGTACCAGATCGTGGTCTCCGAGCTGCCCTACCAGTCCAGCTGCTCGGCGATCGCCGGACGGATCCAAGAGCTGGTCGACTCGGGCGAGCTCGAGGGCATCGCCGACGTCAATGACGGGTCGGCCGGCGGCAAGACGAACCTGGTGATCTCGCTCAAGCGTGACGCCAATGCCAACGTGGTGCTGAACAACCTGTTCAAGCTGACCCAGCTGCAGACCAGCTTCGGCGTGAACATGGTCGCCCTGGTCGACGGCGTGCCGCGCACCTTGAACCTGGCCGACGCGCTGGCCGGCTACGTCCGCCATCAGGTCGACGTGATCACCCGGCGCACCGAATACCGCCTGGAGAAGGCCCGCGACCGGGCGCACATCCTGGAAGGTCGGTTGAAGGCGCTGAACGTGATCGACGAGATCATCGCCTTGATCCGCGCCAGCGAGGACGCCGCGGCGGCACGGGCCGGGCTGATGGCCGTGCCGTTCGAGTTCACCGAGGTCCAGGCCAACGACATCCTCGACATGCAGCTGCGCCAGCTCACCCGGCTCAGCCGGATCGACATCGAAAAGGAGATCGAAGGGTTGCGGGTCAAGATCGCCGACCTGCAGACGATCCTCGCCGACCCGGCGGTGCTGCGTGGCGTGATCAAGACCGAGATGCTCGAGATCAAGGAGAAGTTCGCGACGCCGCGCGTGTGCCAGGTCACCCTCGACACCGGCGAGATGAGCATCGAGGACCTGGTCGAGGACAAGGAACTCGTCATCGTGATGACCCAGGCGCAGTACGTCAAGGCGGTGTCCGCGGCGTCGTTCAAGACCCAGGGTCGCGGCGGGCGTGGCGTGTCCGGGGCGAAGCTGAAGGCGGACGACATCGTCCGCAACGTGATCTTCACCACCGCGCATGCGTTCCTGCTGTTCTTCAGCAACCGCGGCCGTGTCTACCGGCTGCGCGCCCTCGACGTCCCCGAACGCGAGCGCACCGCCAAGGGGATGCCGATCGTCAACTTGCTGCCGCTGCAGGCCGGCGAGACGATCGAGGCGATCATCGACACCCGCGACTTCGCCGGCGAGCGCTACCTGTTCTTCGCCACCCGCCAGGGCGTGGTGAAGAAGACCGCGTTCAACGAGTACGACAACGGCCGGCGCGACGGTCTGATCGCGCTCAACCTGCGCGACGGTGACGAGCTGGTCCGCGTGATCGAGACCAGCGGCGACGACGACATCTTCATGGTCAGCCGCCAGGGCATGACGATCCGGTTCACCGAGGCCGAGGTGCGCGCCATGGGCCGCGCCGCGGCGGGTGTGCGCGGCATGAAGCTGCGAGCCGGCGACGAGTTGGTGTCCGTCGACGTCGCCCGCGACGACACGGCGATCCTGATGGTGACCGAGGCCGGGTACGGCAAGCGCACCCAGCTTGACCGGTTC
>CAZMHG010000470.1:1888-2996 GCA_964565975.1 uncultured Ilumatobacteraceae bacterium
CCAGGGTGTGATCGGCATCCGGCTGACCGGCAAGAAGGGCAAGGTCGTGGCCGCGTTCATGGTCGGGCTCGACGACGACATCGTCGCCGTGTCGGATGCCGGCGTGACGATCCGGATGAACGTGCGCGAGATCTCGTCGCAGGGCCGCGATGCAACGGGTGTGCGGGTGATGAACCTCGACGAGGGGCAGACGGTCGCTTCGGTCGCGCCGATCCTGTCCAGCGACGAGGACTGAACCCCTCGCGCCGTGCGGCGCGGGCCTGCCCGTCGCCCACGGCCGGTGTCCTCAGTGCGGTGTGAGCGCACGTGACCGTCGTGGTTCGCCGAACGACCGGCGTGACCGTGGGCAGGCGATGCCGCTCCTGGTGCTGGTGGTCGCTCTCGCCGTACTGGTCGCCGTCGGCGCCGGACAGGCCGCACGGGCGGTGATCGACCGTGGCCGGGCGCAGGCTGCGGCCGACGCCGCGGCCTTGGCCGGGGTGCACGGTGGCCGCGCCGCCGCGGTCCGGCTGGCGTCGGCGAATGGTGCCACCTTGGTCAGCTACGCCGAGGTCGCGGGCGGCCGCGGTTCGGTGTTTCCCGCTGCTGCGAGCACGATGACCGTGACCGTCGTGGTCCTCGTCGGTGATGTCCGCGCCAGCGCCCGGGCGACGAACGGGCCGTGAATGGGGGGCAGCTCGCGAGCGTGCGTGATCCCAGCGCCGAACCGCCGAGGCGACACGATCGGGACAGGTCGGGCTGCCATACTTGCGGGGTGGACCGCCTGACCGAGCACGACGGGGCTGCCCCGACGCCGGTGGACGAGGCGCCGGACGTGGCGGACTCCGTCTACAGCGGCGCCGTTGGTCACGGCGAGGGTAACGGGTCTGCCGACAGAGGCACGTCAGGCAATGGTGCAGTGGCCGGTCCGCACGACCGGACCGATCCGATCGCCCGAGATCCGTTGCTCGACGGCATCCTCGATCCGCCGACCGGCGGGTCCGGTGCAGCCGGCAGCGACGAGTCCGGCGATCTCGAGATCGTCGTCAAGGACCCGACACCGTTCCACGATCCCGGACTGATCGCGCCGCGCGCTGCGGCTGGGCCAGAGGTCGACCTGCCGATCACC
>CAZMHG010000471.1:0-2992 GCA_964565975.1 uncultured Ilumatobacteraceae bacterium
TCCCGATCTTCAACCTCGCCGACACCGCGGTGAACCTCGGCGCGGCGACCTACGTCGTGTGGTCCCTGCTCCGGGATTGGCGCCACGGCGACACGGCGGCGGCGTGATCACCGAGCAGATCCCTGCGGCGCTGCACGGCGAACGGCTGGACCGGGTCGCGGCGATGATCCTCGGCGTGACGCGGGCGGTCGCCGCCGCAGTGGTGACCAGCGGCGGCGCGACGGTCGACGGCGAGCCGGTGCTGATCGGCAAGACGCGGGTCCGCGAGGGCCAGGTCGTCGGCATCGACCCGTCGAGCGTTCCGGCAGAGCTGGGTCCACAGCCGGACCCCGGGATCGTGCCCAACGTGGTCTATGCCGACGACGACCTGTACGTGGTCGACAAGCCGGCCGGGCTGGTCGTCCATCCCGGCGCGGGAAACCCGAACGGCACGCTGGTCAACGGCCTGCTCGCCGTCGACCCGGCGATCGCTGCGGTCGGCGAGCCGCATCGCCCGGGAATCGTCCACCGTCTCGACGCCGGCACGTCGGGCCTGCTGGTGGTGGCGCGCACCAACCGCGCGTACCAGGCGTTGGTCGCCGCGCTCGCGGCACGCACCGTGCACCGCGCCTACATCGCCTTGTGCTGGGGGCACCCGGCCAACCGCCACGGCGTGATCGACGCGCCGATCGGCCGCGACGTCCGCGATCCGCAGCGAATGACAGTAACGGTGGGCGGCAAGCCGGCGCGCACCAAGTACGACGTCGCCGAGACGTTCGTCGAGCCGGTGGACGTCAGCCTGCTCGACTGCCGGCTGGAGACCGGGCGCACGCATCAGATCCGCGTCCACCTGGCGGCCATCGGCCACCCGGTGGTCGGCGACGCCACGTACGGCGGGGTTCGGTCGGGGCTGTGGTGCCCGCGGCCGTTCCTCCATGCGGCCGAACTGCGCTTCGCCCATCCGGTCAGCGGCATCGAGGTCGCGGTGACCTCGCTGCTTCCGCAGGACCTGGCCGCCGTGCTGGACGGCCTGACCCCGGCACCAGCGGCGGACTGAGCCGCGTCGCGCCGGATCGGCGCGACGTCAGCCGGACAGCACGGCGTCAGCCGGACAGCACCGCGTCGAACGAGAACTCGGGCAACGGGGTGGTGCCGCGGGCGGCCTCGGCCACGGACTGCAGCGTGTACCCGTCGAGCACCCGGCGCATGTGGTCGCCGGCCGACTTCCAGATCGTCAGCAGCACGCACTGCCCCTCGTGGTTGCACGCCCCGCCCTGGTGGGGCTCGCCGAAGTCCCCGAGGCTGATCGGGCCGTCGACCGCGCTGAGGATCTCGCTGAGGTGGATGTCCTGCGGGGCACGGGCCAGGACGTACCCGCCACCCACGCCGCGCTTGGAGCGCACCAGGCCGGCACCCTTCAGCGACAGCAGGATCTGCTCAAGGTACGGCTGGGGGATCGCCGTACGCTCGGCGATGTCACGAACGGAGGTGGGGCCGCTCTCGTCGGCGTGCAGGGCGAGCGACAGCAGGGCGCGGCATGCGTAGTCGCCCTTGCTCGATACCCTCACGGTGCCATCGTACGGGGCCCGACGACCAACAGATGAACACCGCACTTTCCACCCAACTGCCGATCCTGCCCGACTACGCCACCGGTTGCATCCGTGCGCTGGTGCCCGAACTGCTCGTGCCGGGCCGCGGCCCGGCGTGGCTGCCCGCCGGCGACGGCCACGATCCGGTGGTGCTGCTGGTGATCGACGGGCTCGGTTGGGAGCAGTTGCAGGACCGTCTGTGCCTCGCGCCGGCGCTGGCGTCGATGTCCGGCGGACCGATCCGGTCCGTGGTGCCGACCACCACGGCGACGGCGCTCACCTCGATCACCACGGGGCTGACCCCGGGCGAACATGGCGTCGTCGGCTACCGGATGCTGCTCGGCGGTGACGTCGTCAACTCGCTGCGCTGGTCGACCGGCCGGGGAGACGCCCGCGCCCTGCATCCCCCGGCCGAGGTCCAGCCGTTCGCACCGTTCCTCGGCGAAGGCGTCGTCGTGTGCACCCGGCGCGAGTTCAACGGGTCCGGGTTCACCGAGGCGCACCTCCGCAAGGTGACCAACATCGGCTGGCACCAGCCGTCCAACCTGCCCGTGCAGGTCGCCGGCGCCGTGCGTGGCGGGGCGAAGTTCGTGTACGCCTACTACGACGGCGTCGATCACGTCGCCCACGAGTACGGCTTCGGCGAGCACTACGACGCCGAGCTCGAGGCGACCGACCGGTTGATCGCCGACCTGATCATGCGGCTTCCATCCGGCACCCGGCTGGTGGTCACGGCCGATCACGGGCAGGTCGACGTCGGTGGCCGGACCATCCGCCTGGACCCGTCCGTCACCAGGCTGTGCACGGTGCTGTCCGGCGAGGGCCGGTTCCGCTGGCTGCATGCCCGGCCCGGTGCGTCCGGCGAGCTGCTCGAGGCAGCGACGCAACGCTACGGCGACGTGGCCTGGGTGGTCGGCCGCGACACCGTGATCGACGACGGCTGGCTGGGCCCCACCGTCTCCGGCCCGGTCGCACGCCGTCTCGGCGACGTGGCCCTGGTCGCCCGCGAGCCGGTCACCTTCGACGACCCGGCGGAGAAGACGGCGATCGAACTCGTCTGTCGACACGGCTCGCTGACGTCTGCTGAGATGCTGGTACCGCGACTCGTCACGCGAGTCTGAAGGAGAGCCCCCACGTGAGCAACGAACAGCCCGAGATCCTGGTCCCCGAAGAGGTCACCCAGGCCGGTGAGCAGCCCGAGCAGCACCAGGCCGAGCCGGCCACCGGCCCGACCGAGACGATCACCGAGCCCGGCAAGGTGATGCGCATCGGCTCGATGGTCAAGCAGTTGCTCGAAGAGGTGCGCACCAGCCCGCTCGACGAGGCCAGCCGCGAGCGTCTGGCCGAGATCTACGAGCGCTCGATCGTCGAGCTGAGCCAGGCGCTGTCGCCCGACTTGCAGGAAGAGCTGCACATGCTGGCAC
>CAZMHG010000472.1:0-2983 GCA_964565975.1 uncultured Ilumatobacteraceae bacterium
TGCCGCGCATCGACTTGATGAACGCGCTGACCACGTCGTAGTGGTCGTCGCGCCCGTAGCGCAGGGCGCTGGTGCCGAGTGCCGCCTCGACGTGTTCCAGCGCGACACTGCCGGGCCGGGCCAGCGCGCAGGCGACCTCGAGCGCGGTGAGCACCTGCCTGCCGTCGCCCGCGGCACGGTCGACGAGATGGGCCACGGCGTCGGCATCGGCCGTGGCGGCCTCGGCGCGCAAGCCACGCGCGACCAGTTCGGCGATCGCCGGCTTGCCCAGCGGTTCCAGCCGGAACAGTGTGCTGCGGCTGCGCAACGGCGGGTTGACCTCGAAGAACGGGTTCTCCGTGGTCGCACCGATCAGCGTGAGCGTCCCGTCCTCGACCGCGGGCAGCAGCGCGTCCTGCTGCGACTTGGAGAAGCGGTGGATCTCGTCGAGGAACAGGATCGTGCCGCGCCCGTGCTCGCCCAGGCGCTGGCGGGCGCGTTCGATCACCTCGCGCACGTCCTTGACCCCCGCGGTGACCGCGCTGAGCTGCTCGAAGGCGCGGCGCGTGGTGCCGGCGACGGCCAGCGCGAGCGTGGTCTTGCCGGTCCCGGGCGGGCCCCAGAAGATCGCCGAGGTCAGGCGATCCTGCTCGACCAGGCGGCGCAACGCCTTGCCCGGGCCGACGAGGTGGTCCTGCCCGACGACGTCGTCGATCGTGCGCGGCCGCAGGCGGGCGGCAAGCGGTGCCTGGCCGCGCAGACGCTCCTCGGCCGCTGCGCTGAACAGGTCGCTCATCGCGGCGATGCTACCCCGATGCGACGACACTAGAACATGTGTTCGCTACACTGGCAGCGTGTCGCAAGGGTCGTTGCTCCTCGCCTCCGGGCCCGAGCGCGTCTCGCTCGCCCACGGTGCCTGGGTGGAGTACACCGCCCGCTGGCTGGGCGACACGGCCGACCTGTTCGACACGCTCATCGGCGGCGTTGCGTGGGAACACGAGCAGCGGGTGATGTACGACCGGCTGGTCGACGTGCCCCGCCTGCATCGCTTCTACGAACCGGACGAGGCGCTCCCCCACCCTGCCCTGCACGATGCACGCAACCGGCTCAACTCGCGGTACGGCGCCGAGCTGGGCGAGCCGTTCGCCAGCGTCGGGTTGTGCCTTTATCGCGACGGGCGAGACAGCGTTGCCTGGCACGGCGACCGCATCGGGCGCTCGCGCACGCAGGACACGATGGTGGCGATCCTCTCGCTTGGCGACACCCGGTCGCTCGCGCTGCGCCCCAACGGCGGCGGTCGGTCGATCGGCTACCCGCTGTTCGACGGCGACTTGCTGGTGATGGGCGGCTCGTGCCAGCGCACGTGGGACCACGCGGTGCACAAGTCGACGCGCCCGTGCGGGCCACGCATCAGCGTGCAGTTCCGCGTCCAGGGCGTGCGCTGACCGTGGCGGTCCGTGGTCAGCCGACCGGATGCACGGGCAACGTCGCCAGGCCGCGGGCGTAGTTGGCCTTGCGGAACTCGGTGACGTTGGCGATCAGCCACTCGGTGCTGGCCCACCGCCAGGCGACGAACTCGTCGCCGTCCGGCGTGGGGACCACGTCCACGGTGCGGGTCTCGAAGTAGAACCAGCGGTGCACCTGGCCGAGGCGTACACCGCCACGGGTCTTTTGCGGGCTGACGCCCGGCGGCCACTGGTAGGCCAGCCACTCGGGGAACTCGTCGAGGTATTCGACGTCGCCGTGGCGGAGCCCGGTCTCTTCGCCCAGCTCGCGCCATGCCGCGTCGAGCGGGGTCTCGCCTTGGTCGATGCCGCCCTGGGGCAGCTGCCATTGGCCGGGCGGCGTGGCCCGCTCGAAGGCCATCACCAGATCGTGGATCGGGTGACGCACGACGATCACCACGCCCGCACGGAAGTGCACGCCGCCGGCCTGGCCTCCGGGCACGTCAGGCCTTCGGCGGCAGCGTGCGGATGCCCAACTCGTCCAGCTGCTTGGCCGCGACCGGCGTCGGTGCGTTGGTCATCGGGTCGGCGCCGGACTGTGTCTTCGGGAAGGCGATCACCTCGCGGATGTTCTCCTCGCCGGCCAGGATCGCCACCAGGCGGTCGATGCCGAAGGCGAACCCGCCGTGGGGTGGCGCGCCGTACTTGAACGGGTTGAGGAAGAACCCGAACTTGCGGTCGGCTTCCTCGGCGCTGATGCCGAGCAGACCGAAGATCCGGGCCTGCAGCTCGGGCTGATGGATCCGGATCGAGCCGGACCCGAGCTCCCACCCGTTCAGCACGAGGTCGTATGCCTGGCTGCGCACCGCCAGCGGGTCGGACTCGAGCAGGTCGACGTCGTCCGGATGCGGCTGGGTGAACGGGTGATGGCCGGGCTTCGGGCGTCCGGTGGCATCGTCGACGCCGACGAACAACGGGAAGTCGACCACCCACAGGTAACGCCACGGGCCCTGGTGCACGGGCGGGCGGCCGAGGTCGTTGCGCAGCACACCGAGCACCTCACAGGTCGTCGCCCAACGATCGGCGACGATCAGGACCAGGTCGCCCGGCTGCACGCCGAGCCGTTCGCGCACCGCGGCCTGCTCGGCAGCCGACAGGAACTTGGCCACGGGCGAGTCCAAGCCGTCGGACGTCGCCTTGAGCCACACCAGGCCCTTGGCGCCCATCGACTTGGCCTTGTCGGTCAGGCCGTCCAGCTTGTTGCGGCCGAACGCATCGGCCTGGCCGGGCACGCAGATGCCCTTGATCGACTCGGCGCCGGCGAAGGCCTTGAACTCGGTCGCGGCGAACACATCGGTCAGTTCGGTCAGCTCCATGCCGAATCGCAGGTCCGGCTTGTCGACGCCGAACCGGTTCATCGCCTCGTGCCAGGTGAGCGTGACGATCTCGCTCGGCTGGTGCCCTGCTGCACGCGCCGCGGCCATCACCGCGGTCCCGATCGCCTGGTGGACGTCGTCCTGGGTGACGAAGCTCATCTCCGCGTCCAGCTGGGTGAACTC
>CAZMHG010000473.1:0-2981 GCA_964565975.1 uncultured Ilumatobacteraceae bacterium
CATCCGGTGCGCAGGTGCCGGTGCTGGTCTCGTCCAGCAGCGCCGTCACCGACGGGCGCACCGTGGCCACCGTGTTCGCCCGCGACATCACCGAACGACGCCGGCTCGAGCTGCAACTCGCCTACCAGGCGCGGCACGACGCGATGACCGCGCTCCCGAACCGCTCGGCGGCACTCGAGTACCTCGACGACCTGCTCGTCGCCGGCAACCGCTCCACGTCCGCAGCGGCGGTGATGTTCATCGACCTCGACCGCTTCAAGGCGGTCAACGACACCCACGGGCACGCCGTCGGGGACCGGGTGCTGCGCGTCGTCGCCTCTCGCCTGCGTCAGGTCACCTCGCAGCCCGACCTGATCGCCCGGCTCGGCGGCGACGAGTTCATCGTCATCACCCCCGAACCGGTCAGCCCGGAAGCCGTCAGCCGGGCCGGTGACCGGCTGATCGGCGAGCTCGAGCGGCCGATCGATGTCGGCGAGACCGTGTTCAGCCTGTCGGCGAGCATCGGCGTGGCCCTTGCCTCGCCGGGCGAGACCGACCCGCAAGAGGTCATCCGCCGTGCCGACGAGGCCGGGCATCTGGCCAAAGAGCGCGGCCGGGCCCGCGTCGAGGTCTACAACGCCGAGATGCAGTCGCTGATCGAGCAGCAGTCGGCGACCGAGCTCGCCCTGCGACACGCGGTGCGCACCGGCGAGCTGGAGCTGATGCTCCAGCCGATCGTCGACCTGGCCAGCGATGCCTGCTCCACGTTCGAAGCGCTGGTACGTTGGCGACGCGGCGGCGAGCTGGTCCCGGCAGGTGAGTTCATCCCGATCGCCGAGCGTTCGTCGGTGATCATCGAGATCGGCCGCTGGACGCTGATGGAGGGCTGCCAGGTCCTGGCGCGCTGGTCCAACGAGCCGGACAAGCGCCACCGGCGGGTGTCGATCAACGTCAGCGGCCGCCACCTGATGGACGACCGATTCGTCCAGGACGTCGACGAGGCGATCGAGCTGACCGGCGCACCGCCGGACATGATCCAGCTCGAGCTCACCGAGACACATCTGCTCACCGACCTCGGCCGGGCGCGCCGGACCCTCGGCCGGGTCAGCGCCCGCGGCATCTCGATCGCCGTCGACGACTTCGGCGCCGGGTACGCCTCGATGACCTACCTGCGCGAACTGCAGGCCGACGTCGTCAAGCTCGACCGCCAGTTCATCCGCCGGATCGCCACCGATGCCGCCGACCAGGCGATCGTCCAGGCGATGATCTCGATCAGCCGGGTCCTCGGGTTCGATCTCGTCGCCGAAGGTGTGGAGACCAAGGAGCAGTTCGACTACCTCGCCCGCCACGGATGCGACCGCGCCCAGGGCTACTACATCGCCTATCCGATGCCGATCGACGACTGCGAGGCGTGGCTCGCCAACCGGGTCTCGGCAGCGGCCACCAGCGTCTGAACCGCGGCGGGGTGCCGCGTTAGCCTGCCGCGCATGGACCTGGTCCACCTCGACCCGACGACATCACCGCAGGTCATCGCAGCTGCTCTCGCCGAGCACGGCTACGCGATCGTCGACGACGTAGCCGGCCCGGACGTGATGGACCGCCTGTACGCCGAGGCACGGCCGCACATCCAGGCGTCGAGCGCGGGCGACGACGACTACGACGGCCGCCACACGCGACGGACGGGCCAGCTGGTCGCCAGGTGCCCCACCGTGCGCGAGCTGGTGATGCACCCCACGGTGACCGCCACGGTGCGCGCCTTCCTGTCCCACGCCACGGCCGTGCAGCTTCACCTCACCCAACTGATCACGATCGGGCCGGGTGAGACCAGGCAGAAGCTGCACCGCGACCAGATGGCCTTCGACTTCTTCCCGTTCCCGGCGAGCTACCACGCGCAGTGCAACACGATCTGGGCGCTCACCGACTTCACTGCGGCGAACGGGGCGACGCACGTCGTGCCAGGGTCGTCGGCAGTCCCCGACGAGGTCGCCGCGACGATGCCCCAAGCGCAGGCCGAGATGCGCGCAGGCAGCGTGCTGTTCTACGACGGCAAGGTGATGCACGGCGGAGGTGCCAACACCAGCGCCGGCCCGCGCATCGGCGTCAACCTGACGTACTCCGTCGGCTGGGTGCGCCAAGAGGAGAACCAGTTCCTCGCGGTCCCGCCCGAGCTCGCCCGCACGCTCGACGACGACCTGCTCAAGATGCTCGGCTACCAAGAAGGTGCATTTGCACTCGGTTACGTAGGCGACCAGTTGGATCCGTTGGCCTTCCTGCGCGGCGAGCACCGGCGCAAGAAGGCGATCGCCGAGCACGACCAGAAGTCCACCGACCACCGGACCTTCGTCGACGAGCTCACCGCCGGCGGCTGACCCGGTACGACACCGTCGACGCTCTGACATACTTCGCCTGAGACGCGGCCGGGGGAGGTCCAGATGAAGAGGAGCAGGTTGCTGGGAGTCGTCGCGGTGGCCGTCGCCGGCCTGGCGCCGTCGATCGCCGCAGGCGCATCCGGCAGTCCCGTGGCCCGCCGAGCCGACCCGGTGGTGTTCCGCATCGGGAACACCCAGGACGTCGACTCGCTGAACGTCAACAAGGGCGTGCTGGTCGTCGACTACGAGGTGTGGAACCTGACCCTGCCCACCCTCACGACCCGCACGGCCGACTTCAAGATCGCCCCGTTCCTGGCCAAGAGCTGGACGTCCAGCGCCGACGGGCTGACGTGGACGTACACGCTGAACTCGGGGATGTCCTGGTCCGACGGTCAACCGCTGACCGCCGAGGACGTGGCCTACACGATCAATCGATCGAAGGCCGAGCCCGACCAGTGGACCTTCTACTCGTCGACGACGAACAACCTCACCGCCACGGCGGACAGCCCGACGCAGCTGACGATCACCACCTCGGTGCCCGACCCGCGCCTGCCTGGGTTGGAGGCCTACATCCTGCCCAAGCACATCTACGAGAAGGTCGCCCAGGCCCAGATCCCCGACTACGCCGCCGAC
>CAZMHG010000474.1:0-2977 GCA_964565975.1 uncultured Ilumatobacteraceae bacterium
GGCTTGCGCGCAATGCCGGCGCGGCGCCGCTCCGAAGCGACGACGGCGCTGATCGCCGCCACCGACGTCTACGTCTGGAAGTTGCTGCGCCGCGACCTCGCCCTGGAACGCGCCGCCGCCGAACGAATCGTGGCACGCCTCATCAGGGGTGTGCTGGACACCAGCAAGGGGGGCTGACATGGCGAGGTTTCTGTGGGCGTGTTGGGACGGAGGTGGGAACCTGACACCGAGCCTGGGCATTGCCAGGGAGCTGGTTGGCCAGGGACACGACGTCCAGTTCCACGGCCGCGCGGAGATGGTGCCGCGGGCAACAGCGGCCGGGTTCCGCGCCGCCGCGCTTGCGCAGGCCACGGCAGCACTCGACCGCTTCGCGTTCCTGCCGATGCCTTCCGTGTTCGGGTACACCAGCTCGCCGTTGGTCGGCGCGGAGTTGGTCGAGCTGGTCGCCCGCGAGCAGCCCGACGTCGTGGTCGTCGACGCGATGTTCGGCGCGGCACTCCAGGTCGCGCCGCAGTTCCAACGCCCGGTCGGCGTGATGCTGCACACCTTCCTGCACCGGATCCTGGACGACTGGCGCGCCAACATCCAGATGCAGAGCGATTCGCGGCAGCGGGCCGGGTTCGACCCGCTCGACAGCCTCGACGTGTTGTGGGGCGAGCGCGAGCTCCTGCACGTCAACACGCTCGGCGAGTTCGACGGCTCACCGAAGGTGGCCTGGACCTGCATCCGGCACGGCGCACCAGTCCTGGAGGCAGAGCGGCGCGCGGTGTCGACGGTCCTGCCGTGGCCGGACGACGACCCGACACCGGTCGTGTTGCTCAGCTTCAGCACCGTTCCCGAGCAACGCAACGTGGACTCGCTGCAGCGCGCCCTCGACGCCCTCGCCCCGCTGGCGGTCCATGTGGTCGCGACGACCGGCGACATCGTCGCGCTGGACGAGCTGGACGCGCCGGCCAACGCTCACGTTGTCACGTTCTCCGACCACGACGCGCTGATGCGGCGATCGGCGCTCGTGGTCGGCCATGGCGGGCACGGCACCACCATGCGCGCCCTGCGCCACGGCCTGCCCATCGTCGGGATGCCGGCCAAGGGAGCCGACCAGGTGCCGATCACCCGACTGCTCGAACAGTGGAACGTCGGCGTGGCACTGCCCGGAGATGCCACCGTCGAGCAGATCCGCGGCGCGGTCGAACGCGTCCTGTCGGACACCTCGATCCACGACCAGGCCCGTGCTCGGGCGCGCGCCTTGCACGGCACGGACGGCGCCCGGCTCGCCGCGGCATCGCTGACCGACCTCCTGCACGGCGCGTGACCGATGACGGGTGCGAGGCCCGTCCGGCGCTGCACCTGCGCTTGGTAGAACGGATGGCGAGTGACGAGGTCGGACGAGAGGAGCAGGGCCCGTGCATGAGGTGCCGCGACCAGCCCCGACCGGCGACCTGGACACTCCGGAGGCGATCGCCGAGATGGTTCGGCGGTTCTACTTCGACGTCGCCCAGGACGACCTGCTCGGCCCGATGTTCAATCACGTCGCCCGCGTCGACTGGTCCGAACACCTGCCCAAGCTGACGGCGTTCTGGTGCCGGATCCTGCTCGGCATCCCGGGATACGCCGGCAATCCGCTGCGTGCCCATGCGCTGATCGACGCCAAGCAGGCGTTCACCCCGGCGCACTTCGAGCGATGGCTGAGCCTGTTCCGCGACACCGTCGAGCTCGGCTGGGTCGGCCCGACGGCAACTCGGGCGCTCGACTTCGCCGAGTACGTCGCCGAGATCCACGCCCACCAGCTGGCCACGCTGGACACGTCCAGCGCCCGCCGGCGGCAGCTGTTGCTCGGCGAACCGATCCACACCGATTAGCCACCGGCCCCGTTGTCGGTGATGCCGCGCAGCAGCGCGGCGAGGCCGTACTCGAAGTGCACGTCGAACTGGGCGGTGCTGTAGTGGCGCCGCAGCCGGCTCATGAGCGGCAGTTCGGGGTCCTTGCCACGCAGGTTCAGGGTGCGCTTCACTGCGCCGCCGGCGGCGACGGTTCGTTCCGCTTCGACCCGCATCAACACGTACATCATCACCGCGTTGACTGCGGCGACCATCTCCGCATCGGCGAACCCGGCCAGCTCGACGCGGCGCAGCAGACCCTCAACTTTGGCGAGCATTGCGCGGCTGGCGAACCACGACGTCAACAGGTGGGCACTCGTCCCGGGGAACTGTCGCAGATGGTCCCGCGCCGCCCTCGCCCAGCGCGCCAGGTCGTCGGCCAGATCGTCGGTCGTGTCCACCGCCGGCACGCCGCCGGCGATCTGGTCGACCACCGCAGCGGACAGCGCGGCGGCGTCGGGGATGTGGCGGTACAAGGCCATCGGCGTGACCCCGAGCACCGCGGCGACCGAGCGAACCGAGAGCCGGTCCCAGCCCTCGCGGGCGACCACGCCGGCGCCGGCCTCGACGACTCGGCGGCGGCTCAACTGTTGGCCCACACCACCAAGTATACGGACATATACTGCGGGTCATGAACCAACCAGTCGCGAGCGAGCACACCGGCCCCGTCCTGCTGGACTGCGATCCTGCGTGGGATGCGGCGACCGTGGCCGTGCAGGCGGGACGACCGGCGCGGGTCGCCGGTGCACCGATGAACCCGGCGATCACGCTGTCGTCGACCTACGTCCACGACGCCACGGTCGAATACGGGCGCGACGGCAACGCCGGCTGGGCCGCGCTGGAGCAGGCGCTGGGCACGCTCGATGGTGGCCACGCGGTCACGTTCGCCTCCGGCCTCGCCGCGGCTGCGGCGATCAGCGAACTGCTGCCGCCCGGCGCCACGGTGGTCGTTCCCGAAGTGGCCTACTACGGCGTCCGCCACATCTTCGAGCGCCACGTGGCCAACGGCCGGCTGCGCATCCGGCCCGTCGCCGCCGACGACACCCAGGCCGTCGCCGCGGCCGCACAGGGGGCGGACATGGTGTGGGTCGAGTCGATCG
>CAZMHG010000475.1:0-2967 GCA_964565975.1 uncultured Ilumatobacteraceae bacterium
CGCGCAGCTCGCCCGCCGGCCGGTTCTCGGCGCGATCAGTGGCGCCACGTCACCGTACGTCGACGGTTTGTAGACCCTCGCGGCGACCGGTCGCGCCCGTGCAGGTCGGTCGCCGGACGACCACTACCATCGGCTCCAGGAGCCGTTGATGTCGGCGGTTCGCGATCCTCAAGGCGTGCTCACGCGGTGAGTCCGCCACCGACCAGCAAGGGAGCCCCCATGTCAGAGAATCACCCCGTCCCCCAGGACCCGATGAGCCGCCGCCGGCTCCTTGCCCTCGGTGGTGGCGCGATCGCCGCCGGTGCACTGGCCGCGGCCGGTGGTCGGGCGAGTGCCCGCACGTCCGGCACCACCGCGGCGACGACCCCGGCGACGTCCGCCGGTACGACGGCCGCGGCGAGCGGCGACCTGCCCGCGCTGTCGCAGTGGTACCACCAGTACGGCGAGGACGGCACGAAGGCAGCGGTCGAGCGCTACGCCGCGGCGTACGACAAAGCCAAGGTCAGCGTCAACTGGGTCGCCGACTACGACAACGTGATGCCGCCCGCGCTGCTCACCGACTCGGGTCCGGACGTGTTCGAGAAGGGCAACGGCCCGTCGCTGGACATGATCAAGGCCGGCCAAGTGGTCGACATGACCGACCTGTTCAGCGACGAGGTGAAGGCCGACTTCAACCAGGCCGTGCTGAACCGGGTGACCTACGACGGCAAGATCTGGGCGATCCCGCAGGTGGTCGACATGATCGTGCTGTTCTACCGCAAGAGCATGCTCGACAAGGCCGGCGTCACCCCGCCGACCACGCTCGACGAGCTGATCGCCGCGGCGCAGAAGCTCACCTCGGGCGACGTCAAGGGCTTGTTCCTGGGCAACGACGGCGGCGCCACCGAGATGGCCGGCCCGCTGCTGTTCTCCGCCGGGCTCGAGCTGATCAAGGACGACAAGCCGGGCTTCGACGACCCGAAGGCGGCCGAGGTGTTCGGCAAGCTCGCCGCGCTGTACAAGAGCGGCGCGCTGCTCGAGGGCCAGGACAAGGACTGGTGGTCGTCCGACGCGTTCGTCAACGGCGCCTGCGCGATGCAGTGGGGCGGTCTGTGGGACTTCCCGAACATCACCAAGGCGCTCGGTGACGACTGGGGCGCGATGGCCTGGCCGAAGGCCGACGCCAGCGGCAAGGACATCGTCCTGTTCGGTGCGTACGCCTCGTGCGTCAGTGCCAAGTCGAAGAACGTCGACGCCGCCAAGCAGTTCGCCAAGTGGCTGTGGATCGACCAGACCGACGACCAGATCGACTTCGCCACGGCGTACGGCTACCACGTGCCGTCGCGGGCCAGCCTGGTCCCGAAGGCCAAGACGTTGCAGGACGGTCAGGGCAAGGTTGCCGCCGATCTGCTCGCCTCGGCCGGCCACCCGCAGGACCACATTCTGTGGACCGGCAAGTCGGCCACGGCGCTGAACGACGCGATGACCAAGATCGTCAAGGACGGCGCCGACCCGGCGACCGAGCTGGCGACGTTGAAGACGGTCGTCGAAGCCGAGCTGAAGGCCATCCTCGGATAGCCGTCGGTGACCGTCGACAGGTCGCGCGGTGAGTGAGCTCGCCGTCCGCCGGCCCGCCCGACCGCGCCAGGTCGGGTGGGGCCGGCGGTTGGCCGGCGAGCAGAACCGCAACCTGTGGTTCTGGTTGTTCGTCGGCCCGTTCTTCGCCGGGCTGGTGCTGTTCGTCATCGTCCCGATCGCGTGGAGCCTGTACCTGTCGTTCCACGAGGCCCGCGGCGTGATTACGCCGACGAAGATGGTCGGTTTCGACAACTACGTGGAGATGCTGCGCGACCCGGCGTTTCGCGACAGCTTGTGGACGTTCGTGGTGTTCGCCGCGATCATCGTCCCGGTCACGTTCGCGTTGGCCCTGTTGCTGGCGGTGCTCGTCTCGCGGACCAAGGCGATGCAAGCCTTCTTCCGCTCGGTGTTCTTCCTGCCGACGGCGTGTTCGTACGTGGTCGCAGCGCTGATCTGGCGGTCGGCGATCTTCTCCGGCAACCCGTCGAACCTGGCCAACACGGTGATGCGCAACTTCGGCGAGGCTGCCCGGGCGTGGATCGAGCGGCCGCATCCGCCGTGGTACTGGCTGGTGATCACCAGCGCCCGGCTGTGGCTGCAGCTCGGGTTCTACATGATCCTGTTCCTCGCCGGGCTGCAGCGCATCTCGCCGACCCTGTACGAGGCGGGGGCGATCGACGGGGCGAGCGCGTGGCAGACGTTTCGCTACATCACCTTCCCGCAGCTCCGGCCGACCAACGTTGCCGTCGTCCTGCTGCTGCTGATCAACGCCTTCCAGGCGTTCGACGAGTTCTTGAACATCCTCGGCAAGCAGAACGGGTACCCGCCGTACGCCAGACCCCCGCTGGTCTACCTGTACTACGTGGCGTTGAAGGACGGGAACTACGGCCGTGGCTCGGCCGGCGCGGCGATCCTCACCGTGATCATCGCCCTGGTCGCGATCGTGTCGTCGCGCTTTGCCCGCGGCGACCGGGATCGACGATGACCACGACGATCGGCTCGAACATGGTGAGTAGCGGAGCGCGCGCCCGCGCCGGCTGGTTGGCGCGGTACGCGGCGTTGATCGTCGCCACGATCCTGTTCCTGATCCCCTTCTACCTGCTGCTGCGCAACGCGCTCACCCCCGAGGCGGCGCTCTCCAAGCGTGTCTGGCGGTGGTGGCCGAATCAGTGGGCGTGGAGCAACTTCACCGACCTGTTCAACAACACCGAGGTGCCGATGCTGCGCGGCATGGTCAACTCGGCGATCGTCGCGGTGGTCCAGACGATCGGCGTGGTGATCATCTCGGGCATGGCCGGCTACGGGTTGGCGCGCATCCCATACCGGTGGTCCAACGTGGTGATGGGCGTCATCGCGGCGACGTTGCTGATCCCCGCGGCCGTCACGTTCGTGCCCAGCTTCGTGCTGATG
>CAZMHG010000476.1:0-2967 GCA_964565975.1 uncultured Ilumatobacteraceae bacterium
CAGCGTCGTCTTGCCCGCCCCATTCGGACCGATCAGCCCGCAGATCTGCCCGGCCTCGATGGCGAACGACAGACCGTCGAGCGCGACGACACCACCGAAGCGGACCGACAGCTGGTCGGCAACCACGAGGCTCATCTCGCCCGGTCCCCCCTGAGATGCATGACGCCGGTCACAGTAACCAATCCGGCCGGCGCACGACGACCATTGCACCGCGGTGCACGCCCTGGGCGGCGTTCCGGAGTGCCCGCGGCGCAACCGGCCGAGCGGTCAGATCTCGTCGATCAGCTCGCGCAGCGCGGCCACCTCGCGAACGGGATCGCTCCCGACCGGGGTGATCGACAGCACGGTGACACCCGCGGCCTTGTACGCCGCAAGCCGTTCCTTGACCAGCTCTCGCGGGCCGACCAGATGGGACAGCTCCAGCCACTCGGCCGGCAACGCCGCGGCCGCCTCGTCCTTGTGGCCCTCCAGGTACAGGTCCTGGACCGCCGTCGCCTCGGCCTCGTAGCCGTACGCCCTGGCGATGTCGTTGTAGAAGTTCTTGCCACGCGCGCCCATCCCGCCGACGTACAGCGCGAGCGACGGTCGGGCGAGGTCGAGCACCTGGCTGCGCCGCTCGCCCGTCAGGCCCTCGTCGATCGCCAGCATGCCGCCGGCGGCGATGTCGAGCGGGCCGAGTGCCGGATCGCGCTTGGCCAGCCCCTGGTCCAGCTGCTCGCCCCACACCTGGCGGTAGCGCTCGGGGACGAAGAAGATCGGCAACCACCCGTTGGCCAGCTCGGCCGTGGACGCCACGCTGCGGCCCATCAGGCTCGCCCACCAGATGGGGATGTCGGCGCGCACCGGATGGTTGATCAGCTTCAGCGGCTTGCCCAGACCTGTGCCTAGACCCGGGGGCAACGGCGCGCGCACCGTGCGGCCGTCGAACTCGAACTTCTCGCGCCGCCAGATCATCCGGCAGGCCTGGATGTACTCGCGGATGCGTTGCATCGGCTGCTCGTAGGGCACCCCGTGGAACCCTTCGACCACCTGTGGACCGCTGGCACCGAGCCCGAGGATGAACCGCCCGCCGCTGACCTCGTCGCAGCCGGCGGCGGTCATCGCCATCAGCGCCGCCGTCCGCGAGTAGACGTTGAGGATCCCGGTGGCGATCTGCAGCGTGGTCGTCTTCGCCGCCAGGTAGCCGACCTGGCTCACCGCGTCGAAGCTGTACGCCTCGGCGATCCACACCTGGTCGAGGCCGGCTGCTTCCAGGTCGACCACCTGGCGAACGGTGCTCGGGAAGTCGCCGACGTAGTTGATGCCCATCGAGATCTTCATCGGTCCGACACTACGTGCCCACACCCGCCCCCGACCGGCCCGGGATCGGGACCGGGCGGGGGCGTGGCCGTAGGGTGATGCGATGGCGATGGCCTCGGCGCGGCGGTTCTCCGAGAAGTGGCGGCTGGCGATCTGCATCGCCTGCGGTGCCGTCGCCGCCGCCGTCACCGCGCCGGTGTCCCCATGGCAGCTCACCGTGCTGGTCGCCTTCGACGTGTTCGCCACCGTCAAGCTGGTGTGGATCTGGTCGCAGATCCGGCGATGCGACAGCGTGGCGACGCGGGACCTGTCCCAGCGCGAGGACGACAGCCGCAACGCGGTGCGCGTCGCCATCGTGCTCGCCGCGGTCGCCAGCCTGGGTGGTGTGGTACGCGCCCTGATCGAGGCGGAACGGCTCCGCAAGGTGCACGACCACTACACCTGGATGAGCGCGACGCTGACCATCTTCGCCGTGGTGACCGTTGCGCTGGCATGGGCCCTCGTGCACACCGTGTTCACCCTGCGCTACGCCCACCGCTACTACACCTCGCCGATCGGCGGTCTGTCGTTCGACTTCGACGGCCAGGACGGCGCCCACGAACCGACGTACTCGGACTTCGCCTACGTCGCATTCACCGTCGGGATGTCGTTCGCCATCAGCGACACCAACACGACGTCGACCGAGATGCGCCGCACGATGCTGTGGCACGCGCTGCTCAGCTACCTGTTCGGCGCGGTGATCGTGGGCATGACGATCAACGTGATGGCCAGCCTGATCGGCTGATCCCCGCCGCGGTCGCGGCGCGGCATCACCGCGGCGGGTTCAGGCTCCCCGAGCGCAGCCCGGCCAGGTCGAGCGTGACGAAGCGGTACCCGCAACGCGCGACACCGTCGACGATCGCGGCCCGCTGTTCCAGCACGGCCGCCAGATCGTCCACCGGCACCTCGATCCGGGCGACTTCGCCGTGGTGGCGGACGCGCAACGCGCGTAGGCCAAGGCCGCGCAGCACGGCCTCGGCGCGCTCGACCTGACCGAGCAGTTGGACGGTGACCTCGGTGCCGTAGGGGATGCGGCTGGCCAGGCACGCCGCTGCCGGCTTGTCCCAGGTGCGCAATCCGAGCCGGCGCGAGGCCTCGCGCACCTCGGCCTTGGTGAAGCCGGCGTCGACGAGCGGGAAGGTGGCTACCGCCTCCGCCGCGGCCTGCTGCCCCGGACGATGATCGCTGAGATCGTCGACGTTGACCCCGAGCACGACGGTTGCCTGCTCTCGCGCGGCGATCGGCAGCAGTGCGCTCATCAGTTCGCTCTTGCAGTGGTAGCAGCGGTCGAGATCGTTGCGCCGGTACGCCGCACGCTCCATCTCGTGCGTGGTGACCGCCGTCCAGCGCAGGCCGTGCTCGGCGGCGAACTGCCCGCACTCGGCGGCCTCGCTCCCGGCCAGCGACGGCGACACCGCGGTGACCGCGTGCGCCGCGGTCCCAAGCTGCTGTGCGGCGACGGCGGCCAGGAACGCGCTGTCGGCACCGCCGCTGAACGCCACCACGACGCGACCGAGGCCGGCGAGGTTGGAGCGCAGCCGGTCGAGCTTGGCGTCGAGGTCCATGCCCGTTCGACTCTACGAGTCCCGTGCCGGCTGCGCGCCGGCGGCGACGCAGCCGGCACGGGCT
>CAZMHG010000477.1:0-2945 GCA_964565975.1 uncultured Ilumatobacteraceae bacterium
CGTAGTTCTGGAAGACCATCGCCATGTCGCGCTCCTGCGGGCCTTGGTCGGACACGTCCTCGGCGCCGAGCCAGATCCGCCCGCCGTCGATGTCCTCGAGTCCGGCGAGGCTGCGCAACAGCGTCGACTTGCCGCAGCCGGACGGGCCGACGAGGACCATGAACTCGCCGTCGTCGATCTGCAAGCTGACGTCGTCGAGGGCGCGCACGCCGCCCGGGTACAGCTTGGTCACCCGCTCCACGTGGATTGCTGCCACTCCCGCACCCGTGCCCTTCCCGCACACCTGCGCTCGGCCGATCCCCATCCGCGAACGCTCGTGACTGCGCGTTTGCACGAGGCTGATTGCGCGTTCGAGCAACGTAGATCAGAATCCTGCGCATGGCAACCATCACGTTCATCGGCGCAGGCTCGGTGGTCTTCACCAAGGACCTGCTCGGCGACCTGTTCAGTTTCCCCGAACTGCAGGATGCCACCGTGCGCCTGCACGACATCGACGCGGACCGTCTGGCCACGGCCGAGGCGATGGCCAGATGGACCGCCCAGGCGTGCGGCGCGACCGCAGCCAAGATCGAGACCTACGGCGATCGGCGCGCCGCGATCGACGGGGCCGACTACGTGCTGAACATGGTCCAAGTGGGCATGTTCGACTCGACCAAGATCGACCTGCAACTGCCGCAGAAGTACGGCATCGTCCAGACGATCGGGGACACACTCGGCATCGGCGGGATCTTCCGCGCCTTGCGCACCTTCCCGGTGCTGCAGGGCATCGGCGACGACATGGCCGCGGTGGCCGCCGACGACGCCTGGCTGCTGAACTACACCAACCCGATGGCGATGAACATCTGGTACGTCTACGCGGGCACGCCGGTGCGCAACGTCGTCGGCTTGTGCCACTCGGTCCAGCACACCACGCACTCGCTCGCCGACCTCGTCGGCGTGCCCTTCGACGAGGTCACCTTCCACGGCGCGGGCGTCAACCATCAGGCGTGGATCCTGCGGTTCGAACACCACGGCGAGGACCTCTACCCGCGCCTCGCCGAACGGTTCGACAGCGACCCCGAACTGCAGCGCCGGATCCGCGTCGAGATGTACCGCAGGTTCGGCTACTTCCCCACGGAGTCCAGCGAGCACAGCGCCGAGTACCTGCCGTACTTCATGAAGCGACAGGACATGGTCGACCGCTACCGGTTGATCCCCAACGAGTACATCGGCCGCAGCGAGGAGTGCCTCGCCGAGTACGCCGAGATCAAGCGCACGCTGGCCAGCGGCGAGGGTTTCGAGATCGAGCGCAGCCTGGAGTACGCGATCCAGATCATCCACTCGATCGAGACCGGCCAACCGCGGGTGGTCTACGGCAACGTCCGCAACACCGGCCTGATCACCAACCTCCCCGACGGGTGCTGCGTGGAGGTGCCGTGCGTGGTCGACCGCACCGGCGTCCAGCCGACCGTGGTCGGCGACCTGCCCGTGCAGTGCGCCGCGCTGAACCGGACGTTCGTCAACGTCGGCGAGCTCACCGTGCAGGCTGCGCTACAGGGCGACCCGCGGCTGGTCCGCAACGCGGCGATGCTCGACCCGAACACCGCATCTACGTTGACGATCGAGGAGATCTGGGAGCTGTGCAACGAACTGACCCTGGCGCACGGCGACGCGCTGCCCGAGGCATTGCGCGTCACGCTGTAGCGCGCCGACCGATCCCGAACAGCCGCCGGGCGTTGCCCGCGTACACCTTGCCGAGCGCGGCCAGCGGCAGGTGCACGCCGGAGACGTGCCAGCGTCCCTGCGGCGCCTGCCCGTCCCCCGGCCAGTACGGGAAGTACTCGTCGGCAGTCTCCATGAACCGGAAGTGCAGCGCGTAAGTCGCCGAGTCGACCGGGAAGCAATCGGTCCCGAACACGACGCGGTCGGGGTGCGCCAGCACCAGCTCGCGGAAGGCCCGCGGCTGGCGGCCGATCTCGCCCATCCGCCCGCCGATGTCGACGTTGAAGTTCGCGTAGGCGCGCAGCATCCGGTCGACCCACGCCAGGTTCTCCGCGTAGCAGCCCACGTGCGCGCCGACGAACGTGGTGCCAGGGCTGGCGGCGATGGCCCGCTCGAGATGGATCATCAGCCGGTCGAACGTCGGGAAGCGATCGGTGTCGCCGAACCACCACTCCGGCATCCCGGCCAGCTCGTCGAGACGCTCGTTGAACCGGTCGAGCGGCTGGAAGAAGGCGACGGGGTCGGCGGTGTGGATCGTGATCGGGATGCCCAGCTCGCCGGCCGCCTGCCACACCGGGAGCAGCCGCCGGTCGTCGGGCATCACCAGGCGCCCGGTGCGGTCGCGGACGTGCAGGCCGAGGTCCTTCCACACCTTCAGCCCCTTGGCGCCCGCAGCCTTGGATCGCTCGAGCGAGGCGATCAGCGCTGCCGTGGGACGACGCTCGGCGAACGCCGTCCAGTCAAGATGGCAGAACGTCGTGAAGCGCGTCGGGTGGGCAAGGTCGTAGCGCTCGAGGTTCTCGACCAACTCGTCGCCCCAGCGTCCGTCGAGGTTGACGATGTGGACGACGTTGCGCTCGTCCATGATCTCGATCAGCCGACCGACATCCGGCGTCATCCAGCCGTGGTCGTCGGTCAGCCAGCGGCCGAGATGGTTGTGGCCATCGACGACCGGGACGCGCGGCCGGGGGACGTCGGTCGCCGGGAGCACGACCGACGGGCGGGCCAGCCACTCCTTGATCGGCAGGCTGGTGATGTCCTGGCAACGACACATGGGGAGGCCTTTCGTGACCCGGTGCGGCGGTTCACGGCCACTCTTCCCGGCACTCGTGCCCCGTGCAAGCGGGCTGCGCAAGTGCGCAAACGCGAATGTTCGATTCTGTTCGTTTCCTTGAGCCACCGGGCGGGCCGTGCGTACCATTCCGGCAATGCCCACCCAGAACGGGACCGCCGGCCACACCGCC
>CAZMHG010000478.1:0-2942 GCA_964565975.1 uncultured Ilumatobacteraceae bacterium
AGTCGCCGTCGTCGTCTACCACGCCACTCCCGGACTGCTTCCCGGCGGCTACGTCGGCGTCGACGTGTTCTTCGTGCTCTCCGGGTTCCTGATCACCAGGCTGATCCTGCGCGAGCTGGCCGAGACGGGCACACTGTCGCTGCCCGGGTTCTGGGCCCGGCGCATGCGGCGCCTGCTGCCGGCCTCGTCGATCATGGTGTTGGCCACCGCGCTGGTCGGTTGGGCGGTCCTCAATCCGCTGTCGCTGCGCAATCTGGCCGTCGACGTGTGCGCCGCGGCGACGTACGCGGCGAACTTCGTCTTCGCCAGACGCGACGGGGACTACTTCGCCGCCCAACTGGCCGGGACCGACCCGTCGCCCCTGCTGCACATGTGGTCGCTCGCCGTCGAGGAGCAGTTCTACCTCGTCTGGCCACTGGTGCTGTGGCTCCTCGCCCGCCGCCCGCGCCAGCTGCGCCGGCTGCTGCTCGTCACCGCCACGGGCATGTTCGCCGGTGGGGTCCTGGTCAGCGCCTGGCTGACGCACGTGTCGCAGCCGGCGGCGTACTACCTGCTGCCGGCGCGCGCACACGAGCTGATGGCGGGCGCGCTGCTCGCCCTGCTCGCGCCGCGCCTCGCCGGCCTGCGCGACACGGTCCGAACCGCGCTCGCCGTCGGCGGCATCGGCGCCGTGCTGCTCGCCATCGTCACCTTCGACACGACGACCGCCTTTCCCGGCGTCGCCGCACTGCTGCCCGTGCTCGGCACCGCAGCGGTGATCGCTGCCGGATGCGCCGGGCCGGTCCGCGGCCTCGGCACCGTTCTGGGTCACCACGTCGCGCAATGGGTCGGGCGGCACTCGTACTCGCTGTACCTCTGGCATTGGCCGGTGCTCGTGCTCGCTCGTGCGCAGTGGCCGGGGCTTGGTCTGGCGGGCACCGTCGCCGCCCTCGGCGTGGCCGTGGGGCTCGCCGTCGTGTCTCAGCGCTTCGTCGAGGATCCGGCGCGGACGTCTCGCTGGCTGTCCGGCGCACCCTGGCGTGGCCTGGCCCTTGGCACCTGCTCGTGCCTGCTGCTCACCGGGCTGGCGTGGAAGATCGGCACCGAGCCGGTGCAGTTGTACGGGGGCGCCGCCGTCGCCGCGCCAACGCTGAGCGAGACCCTGCTCACCGCCGACGAACCGGCGGGGAGCACTCCCACCGTGGCGCCGCGATCACCGGCCACCACCGCCACGACCGCGTCGACGATCCGGGCCACCCCGAGAGCCTCGACGTCGACCGTGAAACGTGCCGTCAAGCCGGCGGTCAAGCCGGCGATGACGACGACCACCCTCGCCCGCGCCGCCAAGGTCACCGGCAAGCTGGCCACCCTGACCCAGCGGATGCAGCAGTTGCTGACCACGTCGATGACGCCGGCCGCGGTGCCGAGCAACCTGACGCCGTCGCTCGCCACCGCACGCGAACGGACACAGGTCAACCAGGACGGCTGCATGAACGTGGGGATCAACGCCAAGCTGCAGCCGTGCCGCTACGGCGTCCGCGGTGCCGGTAAGACGGTGCTGCTGTACGGCGACTCGCACGCCGCGCACTGGTTCGAAGCGCTCGAGCCGATCGTGCGGGCCAAGGGCTACGAGCTGATCGTGCTCGTCAAGGGCGGCTGCCCGGTGACGGCGGTCGAGATCCCCACGCCGGTCCTGCGCTACACGTGCCCGGCCTATCGCGACCGGGCGATGGCCTGGATCGCCAAGAACAAGCCCGACATCGTGATCATCGCCAACTCGTACACCCAATACAGCGACCCCGCCGCAGTGTGGGCGGCAGGCACCGAAGAGAGCGTCGCCCGCCTGGCCAAGCTGGCCCGCAAGCTGGTGATCATCGGCGACGTGCCCTCCAGCAACACCGACCCGCCGGCATGCCTCGCCCGGCACCTGGACGACAGCGCGGCCTGCGCGACCCGACTGGCCAAGGCGGTGCACGTCGCCCGGCGCGCCGCCGAGATCACCTCGGCCCGCAAGCACCACGCCGTGTTCGTCGACCCGACCGACTGGTTCTGCGCCCCGGCCGGCTGTCCCGCCGTCGTCGGCAACGTGCTGATGCTCCGTGACGAGTCGCACATCACCCCGGCCGCCGCGGAACTGATGCAGCCGTTGCTCGCAGCAGCACTCGCACCCGTGTTGCGCTAGACAAGTCGGGTGACCGCACGGATCGTCTCCCCCATCGACGGATCGGTCTACGCCGAACGACGGCCGGCCGGCGACGCCGACATCGCGATGGCCATCGTTCACGCTCGCACGGCGCAGGCCGCGTGGCGCGACACCACGATCGCCGAGCGCGCCAGGGTGTGCACGGCCGCGGTCGAGGCGATGAACGCGATGGTCGACCAGATCTCGGTCGAACTGGCCTGGCAGATGGGCCGGCCGGTGCGCTACGGCCCGGGCGAACTGCGCGGGTTCACCGAGCGGTCCACGCACATGATCGCGATCGCCGAGGCCGCGCTCGGCGATGTCGTGCCGGCGGCCAAGGAGGGTTTCTCCCGGTTCATCCAACGCGACCCGCTCGGGCTGGTGCTGGTCGTCGCTCCGTGGAACTACCCACTGCTGACCGCGGTGAACACGATCGTCCCGGCGTTGATGGCCGGCAACGCCGTGATCCTCAAGCACGCCACGCAGACACTGCTCGTCGGTGAGCGGTTCCAGGAGGCGTTCGACATCGCCGGGCTGCCTGCCGGGCTGTTCCGGAACCTGGTGATGACCCACCAGCAGACTGCGGCGCTGCTCGGTTCCGGGCAGGTCGACCAGGTCAACTTCACCGGTTCGGTCGGTGGGGGCAAGCAGATCGAGCGCGCCGCGGCCGGCACGTTCACCGGCGTCGGGCTCGAGCTCGGCGGCAAGGACCCCGCGTACGTGTGCCAGGACGCCGACCTCGCCTTCGCCGTCGAGAACATCGTCGACGGTGCGTTCTTCA
>CAZMHG010000479.1:0-2935 GCA_964565975.1 uncultured Ilumatobacteraceae bacterium
GTCGTCAGGGGCCGTCGGCGTGGACGTCGAGCCGGTCGTGAGCCGATCGGTCGACGAGTACACCGACTTCTGGGGGACCATCGACCTGACCCGCGAGCAGTTGGGCTCGCTCGCCACCGAACTGGCCGACGTCGTGCGCCGCTACCGCGCGCTCGACGGCGGCCCCGTGCGCGTGGTCGTCCACGCCGGGGCCGTCGCCCGCGCCGGCCGCACGCGCCGGCGGCGGTCGTCATGACGACGTCCCGTAGCACTCCTGCTGCGACTGCAGTCAGGCACGTCTCCCGTTGCCGCACCCGCGGTCAGATGCGTTCCCAGTAGCGGGTCATCTCCCAGTCGGTGACGTGGTGGTTGAACGCCATCCACTCGTCGCTGACCATCGTCAGGATGTGGTGGTGGACCTCGTCCCCGAAGCATTCGCGGGCGATCTCGGACCGCTCCCACAGCTGGATCGCCTCGGCGATGTTCCACGGGATCCGGTCGATGTTCGGGGCGTCGTAGCCGTTGCCGACGAACGGCGGTTCGAGTGGCAACTCGTTGCGGATGCCGTACAGCCCGCCGGCAAGGGTGCCGGCGAACGCCAGATAGCTGTTGGCGTCGGCGCCAGGGATCCGGCATTCAACTCGCGTGCCGTTGCCGTGGCCGACCCGGCGGAAGCCGAGGGTCCGGTTGTCCATCCCCCAGCCGATCCCGGTCGGGGCCCACGAGCCCAGTTGGAACCGCTTGTAGCTGTTGATCGTGGGCGCCCAGAGGACGCTGAACTCGCGTGCCGTGGCGATCAACCCGGCCAGGTAGTGGCGAAACGTCGCGCTCATCCCCTGCGGGTCGTGATGGTCGTGGAACACGGCGGTCGTGCCGTCGAGCGACCACAGGCTGGAGTGGATGTGGCACGACGAGCCGGTCTCGGTGAACCCCGGCTTGGCCATGAAGCTGACCGAGCGGCCGAGCGAGTGGGCGATCTCCTTGGCGGCCAACTTGTAGACGCTGTTCCGGTCGGCCATCTCGACCGGGGCGGTGTACTCCAGGTTCATCTCGTGCTGGCCGCGACCGGCCTCGCCCTTGCTGAACTCGACGGGAACGCCGCACGACTCCAGGGCGCGACGGATCGCGCCGATCACGTACTCGTCCTTGGTGGTCTGCAGGATGTGGTAGTCCTCGAGCCACGGCGAGTGCGGCCGCAGGTCGCGGTATCCCTTGGCATGGGCCTCGTCGTAGCTGTCCTGGTACAGGTAGAACTCGATCTCGCTGGCGACGTTGGCGGTGAAACCCATCTGGCGGGCAGCGTCCACCTGGGCGCGCAGCACGCTGCGCGGGGCCACCGGGATCAGTGCGCCGGTGGTGACGTCGTACAGGTCGCAGATCAACATCGCCGTGCGGTCGACCCACGGGATGACCCGCAGGGTGTCCCAGTCCGCCCGGGCGAGCATGTCGCCGTAGCCCTGCTCGTAGCTGGTGAACCGGTAGCCGGGCACGGGGTTGTTGTCCATGTCGCAGGCGATCAGGTAGTCGCAGTTCTCCGTGCCGGCGTCGGCCACGCTCTTCAGGAAGAACCGTCCGGTCGTCCGCTTCCCGACGAGGCGTCCCTGCAGGTCGGGGAAGACCATCAGCACGGTGTCGATCGTCCCCTCGGCGATCATCGACTCCAGATCGGCGCGGGTCAGCGCGGGCGTTGGCATGAGCCGACACTAGGCAACAGGCGTGTTCTCGCCGTGCGTCCGGATCGGCGTGGTCCGCCCGACGTCGGCGCGGTCACCTCCGCCCGCTGCCTACGTCAGGCCGGTTCGTAGTGCGCCAGCTCGCCGCGCAGCTGATCCAGCCCGACCGCGCCCATCCCGAGGGCGTAGGTGTGAAAGCCGCGCAGGTCGAACCGATCGCCGAGCCGGGCCTGGGTCTCGGCCCTGGCCCGCAGCCACTCGCGCTGGCCGATCTTGTAGCTGATCGCCTGCGCCGGCCAACCGAGGTAGCGGTCGATCTCGCTGCGCATGTAGTCGCGCGTGTTGCCCGTCTCGGACACGGAGAAGTCCATCGCCAGGTCGGGGGTCCACACGGCTCCGGGGTGGAACGGTTCGCCGCTCGACAGGGTCGCACCGGCCGGAATCGCCAGGGCGAGGTGCATCCCGATGTCGATGATCACGCGCACGGCGCGCATCTGCTGGGCGGCCAGGTAGCCCAGGCGGTACTCGGCCAGTTCGAACCAGCCGAACTCGTCACACAGCTGCTCGGCGTACAGCGCCCAGCCTTCACCGTGGCCGGGCACGAACGCCAGGCGCTGGAACCGGCTGAGATCGTCCTGCAGCATCGCGTAGGCGAGTTGCAGGTGATGGCCAGGGACGGACTCGTGGTAGCAGGTCGACAGCTCGTGCCATGTGGCGAACGACGTCCGGCCGAGCGTCGGGTACCAGGTGCTCCCCGGCCGGCTGAAGTCCTCGCTCGGGTTCATGTAGTACGCCGCGGCGGCCGAGCCTTCCGGCGGGATCCGTACGTCACAGCGGTTCATCCGCTCGGGGACGTCGAACAGCTTGGCACTGCGTTCCAAAGCCTGGTCGGTGCGGTCCTGCAACCATTGGCGATACGCCTCGACGGAGTGCTGCTGACGGGCTGGATCGTGCTCCAGCAGCTCGACGACCTCGGCGAACGACGCACCAGGCTGGATCTTGGCGCACTCGGCCGCGATCTGGTCACGGAGCGTTGCGTACTCCTCCCAGCCCCACGCGTACATCTCCATCGGGTCGAGGTCGGCGCCGATCATCAGGCGGACCTGCGTGCGGTAGCGCTCGGCGCCGCACCCGTCGGCCGGATCGGCATGCGGCGTGTAGCCGTCGCGCAGCCACCGGGCGAACTGGTCGTAGGCGTCGGTGGCGCCGGCGGCGGCGCGGCGCAGATCGGCCACGAGCGCAGCCGGCCGGCCGTCGCGCTCGGCGTCGTCGGCAACGCCGGC
>CAZMHG010000480.1:0-2918 GCA_964565975.1 uncultured Ilumatobacteraceae bacterium
TGTCGGACTGGCCCTGGCCACGGCGTGGCGGGCACGGGGAGCGCACGTCATCGCCGGCTGCCGCACGCCGTCGACGGCAACCGACTTGGCGGCCACGGGCAGCGAGGTCCACGCCTACGACCAGGCCTCTGCCGAATCGATCGCCGCGTTCGCCGTGGCGATCGGCGAGCGGCCGGTCGATGTGCTGGTGAACTGCGCGGGGATCGACGCCACGGCGCTCGGTGTGCCCGACGGGGATCGGGGCGTGCTCGTGCTCGGCGCCGACGACTTCCTCGAGGTGATCAACGTCAACGTCGTCGGGCCGATGCTGCTCACCAGGCATCTGGTGCCCAACCTGCGCCAGGGCCCCGGCAAGGTGCTCAACATCACGTCGCAGATCGGCGCGATGCAGTTGGGCATGGCGATGGGGCGCGACGTCAGCTACGCGGCGTCGAAGGCGGCGTTGAACATGGTCTCGCTGAAGTTCGCGCTCGCGCTGCAGCCGGACGGGATCCCGGTCGTGCTGATCCACCCGGGTTGGGTGCGCACCGACATGGGCGGCCCCTCGGCGACCGTCGAGCCGGCAGACAGCGCAGCGGGCATCATCGCCATCGCCGAGCGTGCCTCGATCGCCGACACCGGCACCTTCGTCCGCTGGGACGGCAGCCCCCACCCCTGGTAGCCGGCCCCGGCAGGGGGCTGGCCGGCCGCACGTCTACGCTGCCCCCATGGCAGTGCTCGTGATCTCGGTGCTCGGCGACGACCGCGCCGGGTTGGTCCATTCGCTGGCGGCGGTGGTCACCGCCAACGGCGGCAACTGGGAGCGCAGCGAGATGGCCCAGCTGGCGGGCAAGTTCGCCGGCATCGTCACGGTCACGGTGCCCGACGCCGACGCCGACGCACTGGTCGCCGCCCTGCGGCCGCTGACCGACCTACTCGACGTGGCCGTCCAGCGCGCCGACGAGCACGCCACGACTCGCCTGCGCCATACGGTGCACCTCCACCTGATCGGCAGCGACCGTCCGGGGATCATCAACGAGATCAGCGGTGTGCTCGCCCGGCACGGCTGGAGCGTCGACGTGTTGCGCACCCAGACCTACGACGCGCCGATGTCCGGCGGCCGGCTGTTCGAGGTCGACGCGGTGGTCGAGACCTCGTCCACCGCCGACCTGGCCGACGTCCGCGCCGATCTCGAGCACCTGGCGAACGAGTTGATGGTCGACCTGCGCTTGGACGAGTGACGGGTCACCGCGCCGCGGCGTGCGTGCCGCGGTACGCGCCGGGGGACAGACCGGTGTGCGCGGCGAACATCCGGCACAGCTGGCTCTGGTCGTAGAACCCGCTGGCCGCGGCCACGTCGGCCACCGACGCCGACGTCGTCGCCAGGACGTGCGCGGCGCGCCGGACCCGCGCCCGGATCACGTACTGCTTGGGTGACACGGACAGGACCCTGCGCATCAGCCGCTCCAGCGTGTCCGTGCCCATCCCGGCGATGTGTGCCAACTCGGCGACCTGCCAGGGGCGCGCCGCGTCGTCGTCCACGGCGCGCAGCACTCGCCGCAGCCCGGCGCCCTGCACGCCGTGCGTGGGGAGCGGCGCGGGGATCGACACGACCACCACCTGGCGCCCGTGCGCGCCGTCGTGGATCACCTTCGTGGTGAGGAACCAGTCCTCGCCGCCGACCGCATCGCTGATCATCTCGACCTGGTTGCGCACGGCGACACCGGTGCGCAGGATCGTGCGGTCCTGGGCCTCGTACTCGGCGGCAAGCGCGTGGGGGAACAGGTCGGCCGCGGTGCAGCCGACCACCTCGGCGGGTCGGCGCCGGTTGGTCCGGGCGACGAAGGCCGCGTTGGCCTCGAGGTAGCGCCCGTCGGCGTCCTTCAGGCAGTACATCACCCGCGGCACGTCCGCCAGGAGGTCGGCGACCAACGTCGTTGCGCCGTCGCGGAGGTCGGCCATGGCGCCCAGAGTAGTTGTACGAACGGAGCAGGGTGTGCGTCGGTCCGGTGCTAGACGGGTGGCCGCCCGGCCTGCTCGAATGCGTGCATGACCGGCATCCCTATGGAACTGCAGCAGACGACGCCCGTGGTGTCCGACGACGAACGCGAGGAGCGGGCGATCGCCGCAGCCGAAGCGCTGGTTCGGGCCGCCGGCGACATCGAACGCGCCACGGGAGTCGTGGAGCGGACCAAGCGCCGGCGCTTCGCCAAGGTCGTCCAACGCCCGGCACTTCAACAGTTCACGGTCGAGGTCGCCGACGAGGTGCTGCGTGCCCCCACGCCGGCGGACGCGATGGACACCCTGCGCGCCGTGGTCCGCCGCGGCGATCTGTCCGACCTCGGGGTGATCGACCGCACGCTCGTGCGCGCCGCCGTGGTCGCCGGGCGATGGGTGCCTGCGCCGATCCTGCACGCGATCCGCCGGCGGCTGCGGTGGGAGACGTCGGCCGTGATCATCGGCGCACGCCCATCCACCCTGCACCGCCATCTGGAGCGTCGCCGCGAGGCGGGGATGCGCTCGAACCTCAACGTCCTCGGCGAGGCGATCCTGTCCGACGCCGAGGCCGAGCGCCGCGTCGGCATGATCCTGGCCCGGCTGGCTGACCCGGACGTCAACTACGTGTCGGTCAAGCTGTCGGCGATCTCGGCGCGCATCCACATCCTCGCCTTCGACGAGACCGTCGCAGCCGTGGCCGAGCCGTTGCGCCGCATCCTGCGGGCTGCAGCGCAGAGCCAGCCGGCAAAGTTCGTCAACCTCGACATGGAGGAGTACCGCGACCTGCACCTGACCGCGACGCTGTTCCGCCGCACGCTGGACGAGCCCGAGTTCCGCAACCTGCGTGCCGGCATCGTCCTGCAGGCGTACCTGCCGGACAGCCACGACGTGGCGCGCTCGCTGGCCGAATGGGCCGCCGCGCGCGTGCGCCAGGGTGGCGC
>CAZMHG010000481.1:0-2898 GCA_964565975.1 uncultured Ilumatobacteraceae bacterium
CGGCGAACCCGCGTTGCGGGTCACCGGCACCGCGGCGCGACTGGCCGAGGCACGCGGGATCACCCGCTGGCACGTCACGCTGACGCACAGCGACACCGTGGCGATCGCCTTCGTCGTCGCCGAAGGGGACTGACCGCGTGCAACCGATCGTCACGCCGGCCGAGATGCGTGCGATCGACGCCGCGGCCGACGCACCACAGGACGTGCTGATCGGTCGTGCCGGTGCGGCGGTCACCCGCGCCGCGCTGGCGATGCTCGGCGGCGCGTACGGTCGCCGGGTCGCGGTGATCGCCGGCACCGGCAACAACGGCGCCGACGGGCGAGTGGCCGCGCGGCTGCTGACCGCTCGCGGCGTACGCGTCCAGGTCGTCGATGCCGCCGGCCAGCACCAGATCCCCGCGGCCGACCTGGTGATCGACGCGGCGTACGGCACGGGCTTTCACGGGACGTGGCAGCCGCCGGCCGTCGCTGCCGTACCGGTGCTCGCGGTCGACGTACCCAGTGGCGTGGACGCGCTCACCGGCCTGGCCGCGGGACAGGTGCTCGCTGCGGCACGCACGGTGACGTTCCAGGCGTGGAAGCCTGGCCTGCTGTTCGGTACCGGCCCGGACCTGGCCGGCACGGTGGAGGTTGCCGACATCGGCCTGGGCGCCACGGCGGACCGGGTGCTCGACCGGCGTTCGTGGTTGGTCCAGCAGGCGGACGCCGCCGGCTGGTGGCCCGTTCGGGAACGCGCCGCGCACAAGTGGCGCGCCGCGGTGCGCGTCGTCGCCGGCGGCCCGGGCATGACCGGTGCGGCGTGCCTGGCGGCCGGCGCCGCGCAACGCGGCGGCGCAGGGATGGTCCAGCTGGTCAGCCCCACCGGTGCGGTGCCCGGCGCCCCGGTCGAGTGCGTCCAGCTGACGGGCGAGGACTGGGCCGCGGTTGCCGTCGAGGGCATCGGCCGGGTGCACGCGCTGGCGGTCGGACCCGGGCTCGGACGTGCCGCGGCCACCGTCGACGGCGTCCGCCGGATCGTCGCCGGTGCGCCCGTGCCGCTGGTCGTCGACGGCGACGGCCTGTTCGCCGTCGCCGGTCACGACGCGCTGCTTCGCGCCCGCACCGCACCGACCGTGCTGACGCCCCACGACGGCGAGTACGAACGTTTGACCGGCGCGCCACCCGACGCCGACCGCCTCGCCGCGGCCCGCCGCCTGGCGGCGACCACCGGTGCGGTGGTCGTGCTCAAAGGACCGGCCACCGTGGTCGCCGATCCGGGCGGGACGTGCTACGTGATCGCCGTCGGTGACCAACGTCTGGCCACCGCCGGCTCGGGCGACGTGCTCACCGGGCTCGTCGCCGCGGCGCTTGCCGCAGCACGACCGAGTGGGAACGACACCGCGGCCCGGCTGGCCGCGGCCGCGGTGTACGTCCACGGGGCGACCGTGCGCCACCTCGCGCCGTGCGGCGTGGTCGCCGGCGACCTGGTCGGTGCGCTTCCGGCAGCCGTCGCCGCGCTCCGGCCGGATCACCGTCCGTAGGCTGGTGCGCCGTGATCCTGGCGCGCACGTCCTCGCCGGCGGAGACATCGGCCATCGCTGCCGCGGTCGCCGCGCTCTGCGGGCCGGGTGACGTGGTGGTGCTCGCCGGCGAGATGGGCGCCGGAAAGACGGCCTTCGCCCAGGGCGTCGCCAGGGGCCTTGGCGTGACCGAGCCGGTGACGTCGCCGACGTTCAACCTGCTGCACCGCTACGACGGTTCCCTGCCGGTGTACCACGCCGACGTCTACCGGCTGGAGACCATCGGCGAGTTGGCCGACCTCGGCTTCGGTGACCTGGACGACGGCATCCTGCTCGTCGAGTGGGGCGACGTCGTCGCCGCGCTGCTCGGCGACCACCTCGCGGTGCACCTCGCGCATCCCGGCGCCGAGGAACCCGAGAACGTGCGGCACCTGCAGATCGGCGCCGCGGGGCGGGCCTGGCTCGGCCGGATGGATCGCCTCGCCGCAGCCGTCGCCGCCGCGCTCGGCCAGGGTGACGGGCAGTGATCGCGCACGACGGCGGGACGCCGTGATCGTCCTGGGCATCGAGAGCGCGACCGACCAGGTGAGCGTGGCGCTCGGCGATGCCGGCGGTGTGCTCGGATTGGTCGACATCGCCCGGCCGAAGCGTCACGCCGAGACGCTCGCGCCGGCGATCGAGTTCCTCTGCCGGACGGCCGGGGTGGAGCTGGGCGGCGTCGGCGCGATCGCCGCCGACGTCGGACCGGGACTGTTCACCGGCCTGCGCGTCGGCCTGGCCACGGCGACGATGCTGGCGCGCGCGCTCGACCTGCCCACCGTGGGCGCCTGCTCGCTCGACCTGCTCGCCTTCCCGCTGCGCCACGGGTCGCGGGCGATCGCGGCGATCCTCGACGCGCGCAAGGGCGAGGTGTTCAGCGCGTTGTACGTGCCGGTGCCAGGTGGTGTGCAGCGGCTCAGCGAGCCGACCGTCGGCCCGATCGACGCGGCGATCGAGGAGCTGCGCGCCCATCCGTCGTCCCCCACGGGCGACCTGATCTGCATCGGCGACGGTGCGTTGCGCTATGCCGCAGAGCTGCACGGCGCGCTGCGCTGCGAGATCGCCGACCCGTTCCTGGCACGCCCGAGCGCGGGCCCGCTGGTCCAGCTCGCGGCAGCGGCAGTCGCCGCCGGGCACACCAGCGCGCTCGAGCCGATGTACCTGCGCCCACCCGACGCGCAGATCAACTGGGCGACGCGTCACACGTCGGGGTCGCCGTCGTGATCCGGGTGGCGACCCGCCGCAGCCTGCGGATCCGGGAGCTGCGCCGGCGAGACCTCGCCGCGGTGATGCGCATCGAGCGTGAGGCATACCCCAAGCCGTGGTCCGAGCACGTCTTTCGCACCGAGCTGGACGAGAT
>CAZMHG010000482.1:0-2889 GCA_964565975.1 uncultured Ilumatobacteraceae bacterium
CGACGGAATCGAGTTCGTCGCCCTGTTCGACCAGGTCGACGGCGTCGACCCGACTGCCACACCGGCCGACGACCGGGTCGTCGCCACGATCGTCGTCGGTGACCACCCGTGCCTCACCGCGTGACTTGATCTTCGCCCTGCGGGTTCGGCGATGCGATGCCCTGCCCGCTATGGCACGAGCACGACCATCGCCGCGCCGGCCAGGAATGCCGGCCCGGCGACACGCAGTCCCACGGCCGTGAACCGCCGCGCCGACACGCGCAGGTGGCCGGCGCGCGCCGTGTCCCGCCACAGCAGACTGGACAGGGCACCGGTCAGCACGAACGCCGGCGCCGCGTTCACTGCGAACACGAGGGGCCACAGCTGGCGGCCGTGCGCCAGCGGCGCAGTGGCCAGCACGGCGGGAAGGTTGTTCGTCGCGTCCGACAGCACGGAACCCACTGCCAGCGCACGCAGCCGGCCGACGAGGCCGTCGTCGCCGCCCAGGATCCGCCCGAGACCCAGGTGCGGCGAGGCCGCGGCGACGAGCACGGCCAGCCCGGCGGCCAGCGCGATTGCCTCGATCGGCACCGAACGCACCGCACCGGCCGAGCGATTGGCCACCGACGCGGCACACAGCGCGACGGCCGCGACGATCCACGCCGGCACGCCGATCGCGTCGCCGGCGACGAACCCGAGGAACACGAAGCCGACGATCGGGAGCCCGACCGCCAGCGCCCTGCGATCCACCGCGACCGGCGGCGGAGCGGCCGTGGGTGTCGTCGGGAACTGACGCCGGTAGGCGAACCACCCGACCGTCACGGTGACGACCGTGGCCGGCCCGAGGTGGCGCAGGAAGTCGGGCGTCGAGACGCCACCGTGCCCGGCGACGATCAGGTTGGTCAGGTTGGAGACGGGCAACGGTTGCGAGGCCAGACAGGCCAGCAGCGCCGGCTGGAACGCCAGCGCTTCGACCGACAGCCCGTGCAGCGCCGCGATCCGGAGGTACAGCGGAGTGAGCAGGACGACGGCGGCGTCCAGGTTCAGCACTGCGGTGACGAGCGCCGCCAGGACCCACAGCCCGAGCACCAGATGCCGCCCTCCCGACACCAGCGCGGCCAGCGCCTGGAAGACGCCGAGTTCGTCGAGCGCCTTGGCCAGCGGGACGGCGACAGCCAGGAACAGCAACGGGTCGCGCAGCGCACCGAGTGCACTGCGCGCCGTGTCGAAGCGGACGACGGTGGTCGCCGTCGCCACTGCGGCGACGGCGAGCGGGCCGGCCCACCACGCCCCACCCGCCGGCCGCAGGAACATCACCAGGATCGCGATCGCCAACGCGGCCAGCGACAGCGCCGTCATCGGGTGGACCGCCCACGGGCCCGGCCACCGATCCGGTCCGCCACCCGCCGAACCGCGGGAACGGCGGCAGCGAGCACGCCGCAACCGTACCGAGCGGCCGCGCCAGCGCTGTCAGCCCGCGTACGGCCAGGTGAGGTTCCGCCGATGCACACTCGTGAACGCGTCAGCGGGTCAACTGTCGGCGAGGGCTTCGTACGCTGCTGTCAGGACATCTGCCACGGGGCGGCCGCGCGCCTCGGCGTCGAGCGGGCCCAGGCGGGCGAGTGTCGCCGACGGTTCCGGGTCGTCCAGGCCCGTGGGCCCGCTGGCTTCGAACGGGAGCGGCGCCCCCGGCGTGAGCGGCCACCACGGGGCGACCGAGTCCGTGGCCTGCGCGCCGGCGCGCAGGTGCGCGAGAAGCTGGTCCTTGGTGCGTCCTCGCCACGCCAGCAACAACCAGGGATCGTCGTCGAGACGGTCGGCCAGGACGTACAGCACCGCAGCGATGTGCTTGCACGGGATCTCCCAATCCGGACACGAGCACGCCGCGCGCAGGTCCTTCCACCGCCGCGGCAGCAGCGAGACACCGGCTCGGTCGAAGACCTCTTCCAGCTCCGCAGGCACCTCGCCACCGAGGAGGCGAGCCGAGAACTGCAAGGTTGCCTCGATCTCACGCTGCACCCCGCTCCACTGCTCGTCGGTGAGCGCGGCGAACTGCACGTTGGCGACGTACGGAGCCGTGCGCGAGCCCTGGACCTGTGCGACCACGAGACCGGGCTGCACGTCGAACGACACCAGTTGACCCTGCCGCGCATACCGGCGCCCGCGCTGCATCCGCGCCCCGAGGCCGTACGAGTCCAGCAGCTCGACGAGGCGTTTCGACCACCAGGCGTCGGCCATCGCACCGCGCTGCTTGCGGGTGGCGATGCCGCCGTCGACCGCTCGCGGCTTCGATGCTGGATACGCGCGCCACGGGTCGTCCCACGAGCGTCGGCGCGTCGCCATCAGCCCTCCTCTCCTGACGGGTCGTACGCCAGCAGGTCACGCAACTCGTCATTGGACAGCTCGGTGATCCACGTCTCGCCGGTGGCGACGACCTTGCCGGCGAGGGCGCGCTTGCGCGAGATCATCGCGTCGATCCGTTCCTCCACCGTTCCGGCGCTCACCATCTTGTGCACCATCACGTTGCGATGCTGTCCGATGCGGAACGCCCGATCGGTGGCCTGGTCCTCGACGGCGGGGTTCCACCAACGGTCGAAGTGCACAACGTGCGACGCCGCCGTGAGGTTCAACCCGGTGCCGCCGGCCTTGAGCGACAGCACGAACAGCGCAGGCCCGGTGGCCGACTGGAACTCGGCCACGAGCTCGTCGCGTCGCTTGCGTGTCGTGCCGCCGTGCAGCCACAGCACCGGGACACCGAACCGGCGCCCGAGGTAGGGCACGAGCTGATCGCCCCATTCGGTGAACTGGGTGAAGCACAGTGCCTTGTCTCCCGCGGCGAGCAGCTCGTCGAGCAGTTCCTCGACACGGTCGAGCTTGCCCGAGCGGGCGTGGAGCCGGCTGCCGTCCTTC
>CAZMHG010000483.1:0-2888 GCA_964565975.1 uncultured Ilumatobacteraceae bacterium
AACGGCTCGCCCCAGTAGCGCTGGCGGCTGAACAGCCAGTCGCGCAGCTTGTAGGTGATCGTCGCGTGGCCATGGTGCCGGTCGGTGAGCCAGGCGTTCGTCAGCACGATGGCGTCGCTCACGGTGGCGCAGCCACCCAGGTCCAGCGTGGCGTTGGCGCTGTTGACGTACGGGGCGTCGCCGACGAACGCGTCCGCCCACGTGGAGGTGTCCGTGCCGCGGCCGTCGGTCGGGTCCTGGATGGCGACGATCGGCAGGCCGAACCGCCTGGCGAACTGGAAGTCGCGCTGGTCGCCGCACGGGACGGCCATGATCGCCCCGTAGCCGTACCCCATCAGCACGTAGTCGGCGACCCACACCGGGATCTGCTCGCCGTTGACCGGGTTCGTCGCGAACGAGCCGGTGAACACCCCGGTCTTCTCCCGGTTCTCGTCCTGACGCTCGACGTCCTTCTTCCCCTCGGCGATCCGACGATACGCGGCGACGGCGTCGGCCTGCTCGGGCGTGGTCAGCGCCTCGACCAACGGGTGCTCCGGTGCAAGCACGACGAACGTCGCCCCGAACAGCGTGTCGGGCCGTGTGGTGAACACCGTGATCGGCCCCGCGGGCGAGTCGAAGTGCACCGTGGCGCCTTCGCTGCGGCCGATCCAGTTGCGCTGCATCGTCTTCAACGCGTCGGTCCACGCCAGCGTGTCCAGGTCGTCGAGCAGGCGTTCGGCATACGCCGTGATCCGCATCATCCACTGGCGCATGCGCCGCTTGAACACCGGGAAGTTGCCCCGGTCGCTGCGCCCGTCAGCGGTGACTTCCTCGTTGGCCACGACGGTGCCCAGGCCAGGACACCAGTTGACCGGCGCGTCGGAGACGTAGGCCAGTCGCCATCGATCCAGCTCGGCACGCCGTTGGGCCGTGGACATCGCCGCCCACTCGCCATGCGTGGCCTGGCGCGTGCCGGCATCGAGCTCGGCGACCAGTTCGCCGATCCGCCGTGCCCGACGCCGCTCCGGGTCGTACCAGGCGTCGAAGATCTGCAGGAAGATCCACTGCGTCCAGCGATAGTAGGACGGGTCGGTGGTCTCGATGCTGCGGCGCGGGTCGTGGCTGAAGCCCAACCGGCGCAACTGGGTGCGGATGTTGGCCACGTTCTGCGCCGTGGTGATCGCCGGGTGCTGGCCGGTCTGCACGGCGTACTGCTCGGCCGGCAGGCCGAACGCGTCGAAACCCATCGTGTACAGCACGTTGTGCCCGGTCATCCGGTGGTAGCGGGCGTAGATGTCGGTCGCGGTGAATCCCAGCGGGTGGCCCATGTGCAGCCCGGCGCCGCTGGGGTAGGGGAACATGTCCAGGACGAACCGCTTGGGGCGGTCGTCGAGCGCCGCGGGGTCGGCCAGCGGGCCGGCCGGGTTGGGCACCTCGAAGGTGCCCTGGTCCGCCCACACTTCCTGCCAACGCTGCTCGATCTGCCCGGCAAGCGCGCCGGAATAGCGGTGCGCGGGCGTGTCGGGTGAGGTCGGCGTGCTGGCGGTCACGGCCGACAAGCTTACGAGCGGGCCGTCCGTCGCCCCGCGGCGATTCGGTGCGTCCACTCGCGCCTCGACCACGGCAGGCGGTTCGGTGGCCGCGGGTGTCGCCGTGCAAGCCGATCGGCTGGTGCCTCGGTCGGTACCGTGTGGGGCCATGTCCGCGCCCGCCGACTCGATCATCCAGCGACTCGTCACCGCAGCCGAACGACCCAACGGGGTCCGCTTCGTCGGCCAATCGGTGGTGCCCGCCGATGGCGACGCCTTCGTCTCGTGGGGCGAACTGCACCGCGAGGCACGCGGGGTCGCGGTCGCACTGGCCGAGCGCGGTGTGATGCCCGGCGACCACGTAGCGATCCTCGGGCCGACCTCGCGGTCGCTGATCACCGTGATCCAGGGCTGCTGGCTTGCCGGCGCGGCGAGCATGGTCCTCCCGCTGCCGATGCGGATGGGCTCGCTCGACTCGTTCGTCGAGTCGACGCGGGCGCGCATCGGTCACGGCGACGCGGTGCTCGTGTTGATCGACGACCTGCTCGCCCCGTTCTACGCGGTCGCCGAGGGTGACCCGCCGACGTTGCCGATGGGCGACGTGATCGGCGCGGCCGACCCGGACGCCTGGGTCCGGCCGGCCGACGACCCCGAGCGCCTCGTCATCCTCCAGTACACCAGCGGGTCGACCAGCGAGCCCAAGGGTGTGATGATCCCGGACCGCGTCCTGCGGGCGAACATCGACGCCTCGTGCGACGCCGCCCAACTCGGCGCCGACGAGGTGATGGTGTCCTGGCTGCCGCTGTACCACGACATGGGCCTGGTCGGGTTCCTCTCGATCCCGATGACCCGCGGGTGCCAGCTCGTGCAGGCTGCGCCGCAGGACTTCATGGCCAAGCCGGCCCACTGGATGCAATGGATCAGCGACTGGGGCGGCACCGCCACCGCCGGACCGAACTTCGCCTGGGTCCTGGCGACGCGGGCACTGAAGCGGATGGAGGGCATCGACCTGTCGTCGTTGACCCTCGCGCTCAGCGGCGCCGAGCCCGTCGACCCCAACGCCGTCGAAGCGTTCGTCGCCGCAGCCGCGCCGTTCGGCTTCCGGCCGGGTGGCATGTTCCCTGCGTTCGGCATGGCCGAGGTGGCCATCGGCGGGTCGTTCCCGCCACGTGGCCGCGGCATGGTCGTGGACTCGGTCGACCGCAAGGTGCTCGAGACCGAGCGCGTCGCCCGGCCGCTGGCGATCGAGGACGCTGCCGAGGAACTGGACGTCCGCCGCCTGCCGCTGCTGGGCACCGCCGTCCCCGGCCTGGAGATGCGTGTCGTCGACCCGTCGGCCTACACCGACCTCCCCGAGCGCTACGTCGGCGAGCTGCTGCT
>CAZMHG010000484.1:0-2887 GCA_964565975.1 uncultured Ilumatobacteraceae bacterium
GGACGTCGAGCTCCGGGTGGTACGGACGCAGCAGCTTGGACCCGGCCCGGACACCTGAAGGACCGAACCGGGCACCCGGGCGGTAGGAGACGCCGGAGTCGAAGGGCACCCCGAGCACGGCGACCGAGGCTGTGCCGATCTCGTCGAGCCGGGGCAGCCGGGCGAAGGTCTCCGGGCCCGCGAAGCGGGGTACTCGGCTGGCATCCGGAGGCAGCAGCACCGGCGAAGGCCCGCGCGGGCTCGAGACGTCCTGGGGCGAGCTGTCGTGCGTCGATCGGTCCGTAGCCACGACGACCGACCCTAGAAAGGATGCCCACCCCGGTCAAGTCTTTCGTTTGTAGAACAACTCATGCATGAACGTTTCAATGGTTCAGATATCGATGAAACGCTGATTCGGCGACTGGTGGTACCCCTTCCCGGCTGTCGCCGGGACCCGGAGTGGTCGGTGCCTGGCCTTGTGTCGAGCAGCCGCTCTCCCGTTGGCCGAGCGGTTGGAGCGTCGTTGGAGGAGCCCTCGCCACGGTGCGCGTACGACGTCGACAGGCGACGTCCCGAGGACGAACGGCGGTAGAGCGATGCGCGCGACCAGCTCGACGAGAGGGCGCACTCGGCGCTGGACCTGGGCCGCGGCATCGGCGGTGGCGTTGACCAGCGTGGCGTCGGTGGCTCCTGTCAGTGCGGCGTACGCCGATCCCGGCATCGGGACCAACCTCGGACAGGTCATCCTGACTGCCGCGCAGGTCGTCCAGGAAGCGGCCCCGCCGACCGGGGCGCAGTTCGCCCGGATCCAGGCCCAGGGGGGAGCCGGTGGCGGTGGCTTCGGCCTCACCGGCGCCAGCACCGCTCCCGGCCACGGGATGAACCTCGTCGGCTACCTGGCGGTGGAGCCTGGCGATCCGCTGGAGGTCGCCGTCGGTCAGCAGGGCCAGCTGACCCCCTCGAACCAGGGCATCGGGGGGTGGGGCAACGGCATGGACGGCGGCGACGGGTTCGTGGCCCTCTGCACCACCCAGCCGGCCTGGATGTCGTTCAGCGGCGCCGGCGGGGGAGCCACCTCCATCGAGGTCGACGGCACGACGGTTCTCGTCGCCGGGGGCGGAGGTGGCGGAGCCGGTGGCAACTCGCTGTGCAACTCCGCCACCGACGCGGTCAACAACGGCGGCGCCGGCGGCGACGCGGGACCCACCCCGCAGGACGGCCAGCCGGGTATCGCCCACGACCAGCTTCCCCTCGTGCTGGGAGGCAAGGCAGGCGCCGCCACGACCGGCGTCGGCGAGTCCTCCGGTGCCACCAAGAACGGCAACGGACCCGGTGGTGCGGGTGGCGGAGGTGTGCTGGGAGGCGGTTCCGGCCTGGGCTCCCCCAGCACGTCGGCCGGCCTGCACGGAGGCGGCGGCGGTGGCGCGGGAACCTCGATGACGGCTGGGATGGTCGGCGTCGTCCCGTCCGCCGGCCTCGACGCGTCGGACGGGTTCGTGTCGATCACGTGGTACTCGGACGTCGCGCTCGGTTTCAGCGGTGCGCCGAGCACCACCAGCGCCGGAGTCTCGACGCAGTTCGACGTTGTGCTGACGGACCCGGACGGCCAAAGGGTCGACGCGGCCGACCACATCTCTCTCGCGACGAGCGACCCCAGCGACACCATCGCGGGCGGCAACATCACGTTCGGCCACGTCGGCCCGCGCACGGTGACGGCGACTTTCGGCACGGCGACGGCGATCACCGAGCTCACCGTCGTGCCAGGCGCACCGACTGCGATGTCGGTCGGCGTCCCTGCGTTCGCCTACGCCGGTGACACCATCACCCCGACCGTGACCCTCGTCGACGCGGAGGGCAACGACGTCGGTCCGGCGAGCAACGTCGAGCTCTTCAGCGACAGCGCCGGTGACACCGTGAACGCCGACGGCACCATCACGCTGCAGCCCGGTGTCTCGCGCACCGCGACGATCACCGGTCAGACGGTCCTGGAGGGTACGAAGGTCGTCCGCGCGCAGGCGCAGCTGCTCGTGACCACCGACTGGGCGTACAAGACGAAGGTCACCGCGAGCAGCTCGCTCGAGGCGTTCGGCTTCGGTGCGCAGCAGCTCACCGACGGCCAGACCGCGAGCTCGGCCGGCCACCACGGGTTCACCACCGACCCGGCGGTCTCGACGCAGGACTCCGACGCGTGGGTCGCGGTCGACCTTGGCACCACCCGCGCCATCGGCGGTGTCGTGGTGTCACCGCGCACCGCGGTCGCCCCCGAGCCGGCGAACGGCATCGACGGCGCGGGCTACCCCCAGGACTTCACGATCGACGTCTCGAACGACGGCACCACGTGGACCACGGTCGCGACCTACACCGGCCAGACCGGCATGTCGGGCCCGCACACCTACCGGTTCACCCAGCCCGCCAGCGGCCGCTACCTGCGGCTGAACGCCACGCTGCTCGGCCCCTTCGCCGAGGGCGACGACGGCTTCCGGCTCCAGCTCGCCGGGCTGCAGGTGTACGCAGACCCGGCCTACCCGGCGCCGACGTCACTCGACATCGCCGTCGACCAGGAGGGCTGGGTCACCGTAGGGGGCGTCGACGCCTACGGGGTGCCCACCGGGCAGATGCTCACCTGCGACGCCACGCTTACCAGCAGCAACCCCGGCGACACGATCCTGGCCCCGGCGTACTGCGGCGGACCCTTCGGCATCTCCACCCCCACGGCTGGTCCCCGGACGCTGACCGCGACGCTGACCGCCGACCCGTCGGTCACCGGCGCGGTGGTGTACGACGCCGGCTCCGGTGGCGTGCAGCTGGCGGTCCGGGCCGACCCGATGGAGTACGGCACGCCCGCGGTCGTGCCCGTCGTCAACAGGACCAGCGCCGAAGCTGACGGCAAGGTCGAGGTGCGCGAGGC
>CAZMHG010000485.1:0-2881 GCA_964565975.1 uncultured Ilumatobacteraceae bacterium
CGCCCTTGCCGGTGAGCGCCGAGATCTTGAGCACTGGCGCGTCGCCGACGAAGTACAGCTTGCGCTGCAGATCGGACTGAACCTGCAGGCGTTGCTCTGCGTCGTCGACCAGGTCCCATTTGTTGAGCATCACCAGGATCGGGCAACCCGCGGCATCGACCCGTTCGGCGAGGCGCTGGTCCTGGCCGGAGACGCCCTCGGTCGCGTCGATCACGAGCAGGGCGATGTCGGCATCGTCGATCGCCCGCAGGGCGCGCACCAGCGAGTAGTACTCGGCCGAGTCGTCGATCCGGCTGCGGCGACGCATGCCTGCCGTGTCGACGAACACGATCGGGCCGTCCGGAGTGTCGACCAGCGTGTCGATCGCGTCGCGGGTCGTGCCGGCCATGTCGTGGACCACCGAGCGATCCTCACCGACCAACCGGTTGAACAGCGTCGACTTGCCGACGTTCGGCCGGCCGACGATCGCCACTCGGGGCGGGCGCGGGTCGGCCGGGTTCCACAGCGGCTCGCCGTCGTCGGCGACCGGCGCATCGGGCTCGGCGGTCGGGTCGGTCGCCGGGAGCAGGGCGACGACCTCGTCGAGCAGGTCACCGGCGCGGCGGCCGTGGAGCGCGCTGACCGGCACCGGCTCGCCCAGCCCGAGCGACAGGAACTCCCACCGGTCGTTCTCGCGGCGATCGTTGTCCGCCTTGTTGACCACCAGGATGACCGGCGCGCTGACTCGGCGCAGCCATGTGGCGACGGCTTCGTCCTCTTCGGTGACACCCACCGATCCGTCGACGACGAACAGCACGACGTCGGCGTGCGTCACGGCTGCTTCGACCTGGCGGCTGACCTTCTCGTCCAGGACGCTGCCGCCGGGCAGCCATCCGCCGGTGTCCACAAGGAGGAACGCACGGCCGAGCCATTCGGCCTCTTCCTCCTTGCGGTCGCGGGTGATGCCCGGACGATCCTCGACGATCGCTACCTGCTGGCCGATGATCCGGTTGAACAGGGTCGACTTGCCGACGTTCGGACGGCCGACCACGACGACGGTGGGCAGGGATTGCTCGGTCATGCGGCGGCCTCCAGGGCGCGGCGAAGGGCGATGCCGTTGGTCGGTACCACCTCGACGGGTCGGGGGAGATCGTCGACGGTGGCACCGTCGAGGAACCGGCCGTCGTCGCTCAGGCAGACGTCGGGCAGCAGATAGCGGTGCCCTTCGGGCTGGTCGGCGAGGACGCGGGACAGGTCGTCGCCGACCATCAGACCCGTCACGCCGGTGTTGCCGCCGAAGAACTGGTTGTCGACGCAGAGGATTCGAACGTCGTTGCGGCCGAGCGAGCTGACGAGCGGCGAGAGCACCGCGGCCCCGAACGCGCCGGTGAGGACACCGACCGGCGCGCTGCGGCGAGGACGCATGCGAACGTGCTGCGTGAGCGATGGCGCGGATGGCGATGGCGATGGCGACGGTGTCGCGTGGCAGCTGCTGGCGCGCAGGCCGGTGTATGCCGCGGGGTTCGGCGGGGGCGTGTCCACCGCGGCGAAGAAGCCGCGCTGCGGACCGATCGGCGCCGCGGCGTGCCCGAAGAACTCGCGCTCGAAGGCGCGGCCCATGCCGATGCCGTCCTCGTGCATGTCGAACGTGCCGTAGTGCTCGGCCGCAGGGAACGGCCGGCCGGCCATCAGGTAGTACTCGTCGGCGGCGTACACCATCCGGTGACCGATCGTCGCGAGGAACAGGTCCTGCCACTCGGTGATCGAGTCGACCATCGCCGCGGCCTCGGCCGGCGTGTGCTCGCGCATCGTCGGCTCGGTGTTGAACCGGCTGACACCGAGCGGCACGACGGCAACCGAGGACAGTTCGGGGTACTGGTCGAGGATCCCGGCCATCGTCCGCTCGAAGACCACGCCGTCGTTCACCGTCGGGCACAACACGATCTGGCCGCGCACCTCGATGCCGTGGTCGAGCAGGGCCCGCAGCCAGCGAAGACTCGTGCCGCCGCGGGGATTGCGCAACATCGAGCTGCGGACGTCGGGGTCGGTCGCGTGGATGCTCACGTGGAGCGGCGACAGACGTTCGGTGATCACTCGCTCGAGGTCGGCCTCGGTGAAGCGGGTGAGGGTCGTGAAGTTGCCGTACAGGAAGCTCAGCCGGTAGTCGTCGTCCTTCAGGTACAGGCTGCGCCGCATGCCGTTCGGCAGCTGGTAGATGAAGCAGAACGCGCAATGGTTGTCGCACGTGCGCACACGGTCGAACACCGCGCTGGACACCTCGGCGCCGAGCGGCTGACCGGCTGGCTTGTGCGCGGTGAGCGCCAGTTCCAGGCCGCCGCGGCGGACCTCCAACTCGACGTCGGCATCGTCGACGGCCATCTGCCACTCGATCACGTCACGCGGCGAGAACCCGTTGACCGTCAGCACCTCGTCGCCCGCCCACAGCCCGGCATCGGCGGCCGGCGAACCGGGTGCGACGGCGACGACGACGGGTGCGGACATGGCGAACCAGGCTACCGGCGCCTGGCCGGCCGGTCGGCGGTGGGTCCGGCGGTAGCCTCCGCCGTGTGATCGGGCGAGTCCGACGGGTGCTCCTCGCCGAGCCACGGGGCTTCTGCGCCGGCGTGGAGATGGCGATCAAGGCGTTGGCGTGGATGGTGCGCACCTTCCCGGCCCCGGTGTACTGCTACCACGAGATCGTCCACAACCAGATCGTGGTCAAGCGGTTCGAGGACCAGGGTGTGATCTTCGTCGACGACATCGTCGACGTCCCGCCCGGCAGCCCGATCATGCTGTCCGCGCATGGCTCCGCCCCGGACGTGGTCGCCGCAGCGGCGGCGCGCGGCAGCTACGTGGTCGACAGCGTCTGCCCGCTGGTCACCAAGGTGCACCACGAGGTGAA
>CAZMHG010000486.1:0-2874 GCA_964565975.1 uncultured Ilumatobacteraceae bacterium
CAGCCCGAGGAGCACCTTGATGGTCTCTAGCGCCTGGATGCTGCCGATGATCCCCGGCAGCACGCCGAGCACGCCGGCCTCGGCGCAGCTCGGGGCCAGCTCGGCCGGCGGCGGTTCGGGGACCATGTCGCGATACGTCGGCCCCTCGAGCGGGTGAAACACGCTGACCATGCCCTCGAACCGGAAGATGCTGCCGTGCACGACCGGGATGCCGAGCTTGACGCTGGCGTCGTTCAGCAGATACCGGCTGGGGAAGTTGTCGGCACCGTCGACGACGACGTCGTAGCCGCTGATGATCTCGACGATGTTGCTGGCGTCCAGCCGCGTGTCGTAGGTGACCACGTTGACGTCGGGGTTGAGCATCGTGAGCGTCTTCTTCGCCGAGTCGACCTTGCGGTCGCCGACGCGATCGATGTTGTGCAGGATCTGGCGCTGCAGGTTGCTGGCGTCGACCTCGTCCATGTCGACGATGCCGAGCGTGCCGACGCCCGCCGCGGCGAGGTACAGCGCGGCCGGCGAGCCCAGGCCACCGGCACCGAGCAGCAGCACCTTCGACCCAAGCAGCTTTGCCTGGCCTTCGACACCGACCTCGGGCAGCAGCAGGTGCCGCTTGTAGCGGTTGCGCTGCTCGGCCGTCAGCCGCACCGGTGTCGACCAGGCGCGGCCCTCGTCCTTCCACCGGCCGAACCCGCCGGCCATCGAGAACACGCTGGTGTAGCCGAGCTGCTGGAGCGTCTGCGCGGCGAACGCGCTGCGCACCCCGCCGGCGCAGTACACCACCAGCGGCGCCGACTTATCGGTGAGCCGCGACTCGATCGACGACTCCAGCTGGCCGCGAGGGATGTGCACCGCGCCGGCCAGCGCGCCCTCGTCGTACTCGTCGGGTTCGCGCACGTCGAGCACCGCCGCGCCGGCGGCAATGCGATCGGCGGCATCGGCGGTCTCGACCTCGGTGATCTCGGCCTTCGCCGCGCTGAGCAGGTCACGGAAGGTTGCCATGCGGAAAGCCTACCGGAATGGTCGGAATTGATCACCGGGCAGCGGCGGGTCGGCAGGCAGGGGTTCCCGGCGGGGGTTCCCAGCGGACGGTCGAGCGCCTAAGGTGCGCCGGAGGCGGTACCCGGGAGGTTGCAGATGACCCGCACAGGCCACCGCGCACGGTGCTCGTTTCGCCGATCGGCCGCCGTCGCCGTCGCCGTCGCCGCCACGATCGGAGCGGTCCCCGCGCACGCTGCACCGCCGGCATCCTCGACGGCGCGCCACGACGTCACGGCGACGACGGCGATCAACAACTTCCTGAGCCGGGCCAAGGCGGTGTTCGCCGGCGCCGACGCTGTCACCGCCTCCGTTTGGCGCAACGGCGCGATGGTCAAGATCTACCAACGCGGGACCGACAACTCCGGTCGGGCGATCACCACGGCGTCGCGGTTCCGCCTGGCGAGCATCAGCAAGGTGCCCACGATGCTGACCGTGATGCGCCTGGTCGAGCTGGGCAAGATCAAGCTCGACACACCGCTCGTGCAGCAGTGGAAGCCGGCACGTACCCCGCACGATCCGCGGTTCGCCAAGATCACGGTCCGTCAACTGCTGCGCCACACGTCCGGTGTGCCCGAACTGTGGAACACCTTCTTCGCCAGCACGAGCACGGACTGGCGGTCGACCGCCGACTCGGCCGTCGCCAGCACGCTGCGCACCGCACCCGGCAGCACGTACTTCTACGCCAACGCCAACTACACGATCCTCGGCCGGCTGATCGAGCGCGTGACCGGCCTGACGTACACCGCGGCCGTTCAGCGGTACGTGCTCGGCCCGCTCGGGATCTCCGACGCGATCTTGGTGCGCACCGGCGCCAAGCCGACCCATGATCCGGTGTACCGCGTCACGGCCGGGCGCACGTATCTGGAACGCCTCGGCCCGGCCGGTGCCTGGGCGATGTCGGCCGCCAGCGTCGCCAAGTTGTCGATGCTGCGCACGACCACGGGCGGCCAGCTGCTGACGGCGGCGACGCAGGTCGCGATGCGCGTCCCCGGCCCGCCGACGCCCTACCCGTACCGCTACGGCTTGGGCACGATCCTGTGGTTCAGCGGCGGCTGGGGGCATACCGGCAACGTCGAGGCGGTGCGCACCTTCGTCCGCCGGCTGCCTAACGGTTACGTGCTCGTGGTGATGGCCTCGATCCGCTACATCGGCAACTCGCGCTGGATCATGGCCCAGATGGATCCGACGATCAAGCCGATCGCCGCGCTGTAGCCGGCCACGGCTGCGGCCGGGATTGCCGCGACGGCGCGGGCGGCGTCCTCAGGCGCACATGGACACCTCATCCGTCGCTCCTTGTTCGCTGGCCACCCCGGAGGCGACCGGCGGCGCGGCCGGCGCGGTGCCGGCGACGCTGATGGTCGTGGCGTGGGAGGACCCCCTGGTCGACCGGATCGGGTTCGACGTGCGCTCCGAGTACGTCGACCTGTTCTGGCTCGGCGTGCTCGGGCCGACGGCGACGTGGTTGCTGCGCCACCTGGTGCGTGGCCTGGCCAGGTGGCCGCTCGGGTACGAGGCCGACACCGACGAGCTGGCGTCGATGATGGGCGTCGGCAAGGGCGGGACGTCGGGCATCTTCGCCCGTTCCCTGCATCGGTGCGAGCTGTTCGGCGTTGCCCGCACGGTGCCCGGCGCGCTCGCCGTGCGACGCCGGGTCCCGCCGCTGGCCTCGCGCCAGCTCGCCCGCCTTCCCGCATCCGTGCAGCTCGCCCACCGCTCCTGGCAGACCCCCGACGGTGGCGACCGTCACCGCGCGGACGTGCTCGTCGCCGCCTTCCTGGACATCGGCGACGAGCCGGAGGTGATCGAGCGTCACCTCCTGGCGATCGGGATCGGCGG
>CAZMHG010000487.1:0-2869 GCA_964565975.1 uncultured Ilumatobacteraceae bacterium
CCGTGACCGACCGAGTCGACCTGCTCGCACAACGAGGCCCGGATCTCGGTCGCCCGGTGGTGGACCGGATCCACGGCTCGCGTCATCAGTCGATGAAGGAGCTGCGGGCGGCGAAGGGCGGCGCCCTGCGGGTGCTGTTCTCGTTCGATCCGCGCTGGCAGGCGATCCTATTGCTCGGTGGTGACAAGTCGGGTGAGTGGAACGACTGGTACGAGTGGGCGGTCCCGCTCGCGGATGACCTGTATGACGAGTACCTCCGGGAACTCGGTGAGGAAGGATTGATCTGATGGCACGAACCAAGTTCTCCGAACTCCGCGACACCGTGGTCGCCAAGCCCGGTGCCGCTGAGCGCCTCGCGGGTCTGCGTGCCGAGACGATGGAGGAGATCCGGCTGTACGAGCTTCGTCACGCCGAAGCGGTGAGCCAGGCCGAGCTCGCGGGACGGCTCGACGTCACCCAGGGAGCGATCTCCAAGCTCGAGCACTCCGACGACGTCCGGGTGTCGACACTGCGCCAGTACCTCGACGCGCTCGGTGCCCGCCTCGAACTCGTCGCCGTGTTCGACGACGACGATCGTCGGGTGCCGATCCACCTCGGCCGCGACGACGCTGCCTGACCCCGAAGTTCGTCGTTCGCTCATCCGCGTGCATCGACCACTTCGACACCAACCCGAAGCTCACCATCGGCGCCCGCCGGCCGTGGGCAAGGTGCTGTCGAGGTGTCAGGGTTCGCGGTCGATGCCGAAGTCTGGGTGTCGGTGTTGGTGAAGGACGGCCATCACGATCAGCCGGTCGTCGGAGATCCGGTAGCGCACCGCGTACGGGAAGCCGTGGGCGGGGAGCCTGCGCTCGATGATCTCGTCATCGTCATCGCGAAGAACCGGGGTGCCGGCGTTCGGCCATCGCGACGCCCGCAGCACCGCTGCGTGGATCGCGTCCAGGAAGCGGTCGCCGAGACCGCGCTCGTGGTCCTCGTACCAGATCCAGGCGTGCTCGAGGTCGGTGTCGACGAGCTCGTGGTACTCGATACGAAGGCTCACGCGTCGCGCTGGGCGCGGCGTTCGGCGAAACGTTGCTCGATCTCGTCCCAGCTGAGCGTGCCCGCCTCGCCGGTGTCGAGCATCGCGGCGCGTCGCTGGGTCTCGGCCGACCACAGCTCGTCGATCTCGTTGTCGTCGACGTTTTCGCTGTCCAGACTCGCGAGCAGCTCGGTGGCGATCCGTGCACGGTCCTGGACGGGGAGTGCGAGCATTTCGGTGCGCAGGTCGTCGGCGGTCTTGGCCACATCGCGATCGTACCCGCGCTCCGGGCGAGTGTCCGGTGCCAGGGTTCAGGGCAGTCGTGCCCGGTCGAACTCCTGCTGCAGTCGTGGGCGCCGCCGGTGCGTGTCGCGCAGCTCGGCGATGAACGTGTCAACGGCTTCGGCCTGGTCGGTGCCGGCGGCGAGTTTGCGCATCCTGGCGAGGCGTCGGGCTGCACGTTGGTAGTGCTGGGCGCCGGCGTTGCCGAGTTCGTGTTCGACGAGTCGTCGATGGATGGGCAGCACGGCGAGTGGGTCGGTCGGTTCGTACGCCGTGGCCACCTCGGCCCAGGTGTGGTCGTCGTCGAGACGGAGGGCCGCAGCCTGTTCCCAGGCGAGGCGTGGGTTCTTGAGCGTGTGGAGCGCGAACAGCACGGCCTGATCCGGTCTCGCAGCCAATGCGGTGAGGACCTCGTCGCGGTGGTCGGGCCACGAGCTACCGGCGTCTCGGTGCAGGCGAGCTGCGGTCGTGGCGGACGGCCACCGGCTGAACACGAGATGCCGTGTGGCGACCAGTTCGCCGGGGCGGTGGCGCGCGAGCAGCTCGCACCAGTAGAGGGCGGCTTGCAGGGCCTGATGGTCGGGATGGTGGTCGGCTGCCTGGCACGCCCAGTCGATCGCCAGGTCGATCTCGCCGATCTCCTCGAACGCCTTCGCCGTGTCCTGCAACCACGCCGCCACCTTGCGGTCGCGGGCGTGGGTGCGGATGATCTCGTCGACGTCGCGGTCGAGGACGGCGAGACGCCGATCGTTCCACTCCAGCACCCACCGCTCGTGTCGATCGGGCACCGACCACCGATCCGCTTCTGCCGGCGTCGGCGTCAACGTCGAGCAGATGCCGTCCAGGCCTGCTCGGTACGCCCGCATGCCGGCATCGCCGAGAGCGGGGGCGTACGCGACCGGATCGAGCTCGAAGTAGTCGACGTCACCGTCGAACTGGAACTTGATCATCCAGTTCACCAACTTGCCCGGCACGACCCGGGCATCGGCCGCGGCCCGCGGGTGCAGGTCGAGGAGCCGGCGGCAGGCGTCGCCGATGATCCCACTCGAGTCGTCAGCACGAGCGATCACCTTGATAGCGCTCGCCAACGCAGCGTGGACCACCGTGTAGAACTCGGCCGGATCGGTGCTCGGCCTCGCCGCTTCGAGTACGTCGATCGCCCCGTGCATCTCGCTGCCGTGCGCGTTCGCTGCGCTCCAGCGGCTGAGATCGGCGCGAGTCCGAACCAGCGGAAGAACAGTGTCGGCCAACGCGGTCATAGCAACCAGCAACGTACCCTTCAAGCGGATCGCGCCCCCGAAGGTCGATGGCGGTACCCAGTCGCTGTCGGCGGCGTCCAGTGGCTCTGGTCGGCGGCTGAACGCGCTCGGTCGAACAGAGCGGCGCAGTCGGCAGGGCTTGTCAACGCGATGTCAACGCTCGTGCGGCCCACGGCCGCATACGCACGCACACGAGACTCCACGGCACGGTAGGTGCCACATGCGGTGAGCAGGACGGATGCCCTCTCGCACCGACCGGCGCAGACGTTGACCTGTGCCCTCATAACCCGAAGGTCGCAGGTTCAAATCC
>CAZMHG010000488.1:0-2867 GCA_964565975.1 uncultured Ilumatobacteraceae bacterium
TGTTCCGCGTGCCGCGCATCGGTTCGATCGCCGGTTGCTACGTGCTGTCCGGCCAGATCACCCGCGGCTCGAAGGTCCGCTTCCTGCGCGAGGGCACGATCATCTGGAAGGGCGCGATCCAATCGCTCCGCCGGTTCAAGGACGACGTCCGCGAGGTGCGCGAGGGCTTCGAGTGCGGCATCGGTCTGACCGACTTCCAGGACCTCAAGCAGGGCGACATCATCGAGACCTTCGAAGAGCGCGAGATCGCCCGCACCTGATCGCCCGCACCTGACGGGGTACCCGACGGGCACCCCACCGGGAGGCGACACCCGCAGGTAGCGTCGAACCATGGCCGATCTCGAGTTCTTCTTCGACCCCGTCTGCCCGTTCGCCTACGTGACGTCGCGCTGGATCGTCGAGGTGCGCGACGTCCGCGGCCTGGATGTGGTCTGGCGCCCGATCTCGTTGAAGATCCTCAACGAGGCCCGCACCGGCGATCCGGGCTACGACTCCACGTACCTGCCAGGGCACCTGGTCGGGTTCCAGGGACTGCGGATCGCCAGCGCCTTGCCGGACAACGACGCCGTCGCCGCGTTCTACACCGCAGCCGGCCAGTTCATCCACCGCGATCAGCGCCGCGGCGAGCTCGAGGCCGACCCGGCCGTGTGGGCCGAGGTGCTCCAGCGTGCCGGGCTCGACCCGGCCGACGCCGCGGCGGCGACCGACCCGCAGTACGACGCGGCGATCAGGGCGAGCACCGAGCTGGCCCTCGAACGCACGGGCGAAGGCGTCGGCACACCGATCCTCACGTTCCACCCCGGCACCGAGCGCGAGAACAGCCTGTTCGGACCGGTGATCTCGAAGATCCCGCGCGGCGCCGACGCGGTGGCCCTGTACGAGGCCGTCGCCGTGGTCAGCGGCACCGAATCGTTCAGCGAGCTGAAGCGCACCAAGCGGGCCAAACTCGACTTCAGCTGAACATCCGGCCCGGTAGTGTCGAGGCACTCCCGGCGAGACGCTCACCGGAGGTGAGATGACGATGACCAAGCCACGCCGCCCCGCCGCCGCATCGACGCACCGCTACCCGCGGACCGCACGACTGAACGAGTCGCTCCGCGAGGTCATCGCCGACGAGCTGACCCGCATCGACGACGAACGGCTCGATCTGGTGACGATCACCCAGATCGACGTCGATCCGGAGATGAACCGGGCGATCGTCTACTTCGACTCGCTGAACGGCGAGGAGGGCGACGCCGAGATCCTCGAAGCGCTCAGCCGGCACCGCGTTCGCATCCAGTCGTCGGTCGGCCGTCAGGTGCGCGCGAAGAAGACGCCGATCCTGCACTTCCGCGCCGACGAGACGATCCGCGCCGCCGAGCGCATCGAGCGCGTCCTGCGCGAAGGCGCAACCATGCCGTCGCGCCCAGAGGTGGACGACACGCTGCTCGATGGCACGGCGTAAGCACCCGTCGACCCACGGTCTGCTGGTCGTCGACAAGCCAGCAGGCATCACCAGTCACGACGTGGTCGCCCAGGCGCGCCGGCGCTTCGGCGAGCGCCAGGTCGGTCACGCCGGGACGCTGGACCCCGACGCCACCGGCGTGCTGCTCGTCGGCGTGGGGAAGGCGACGAAGCTGCTGCGGTTCCTCACCGCGCTCGGCAAGACGTATCGCGGCCGCATCGTGCTCGGCACGACGACCGACTCGCTCGACTCGACGGGCGTCGTGACCGGCACGTTCGACATGCCCGGGATCACCATCGAGAGCGCACGGGCGGCGATCGACGGGCATCTCACCGGCCCGATCCTGCAGGTACCGCCGATGGTCTCGGCCGTTCGTGTCGACGGGCGCCGGCTGCACGAGCTGGCACGCGAGGGGATCGAGGTCGCGCGGGCGCCGCGCCCGGTCACCGTGTACTCGTTCTCCGTCGAGGCGACACCGGACCCGATGGTGCTCGACGCAACCGTCCGCTGCAGTCAGGGCACGTACATCCGGACGTTGGCCGACGACCTCGGCCGGCTGCTCGGCGGCGGCGCCCACCTCGACGGTCTGCGCCGGATCGCGGTCGGATCGTTCACCGACACGGTGGCCGGCGACGTGGACAGCGCACCGCTGCTGACGCTGCGCGAGGCGATGCGCGACTACCCGACGATCACGGTCGGCGGCGAGGTCGAGGCGTTGATCCGCAACGGACGCGTGCTGCCCGACGACGGCTTCGCCGGTGACGGGCCGTGGGCCGTCGTCGGTCCCGACGGCGACCTGCTGGCGATGTACGAACGGCACGACCTGGTCACCGTCAAGCCGGCGGTGATGGTCGCCCTCCCCGCCGCCTGAGCGCGTCGCGGGGCGCGGCCCGCGGCACCGTCGTTGCAGGTCCGGCCGGGCGAAGGCGGCCCGGTAGCGTGTCGCTCGATGCAGGTGGCCCGCGATCTGTCCACGGCGCTGTGGCCTGGCGAGCGCTCCGTCGTCACGATCGGCGCCTACGACGGCGTCCACGTGGGCCATCGGCTCGTGATCGACGAAGTGCGCCGTCGGGCCGCCGCGATCAACGCGAAGTCGGCGCTGGTCACCTTCGACCGACATCCCGCGCTGGTGGTGCGTCCTGAATCGGCGCCTCGTCTGCTCACCGATCGCGACCAGAAAGTGGCGTTACTGGCAGAGACCGGTCTCGACTTCACGATGATCGTGCATTTCGACGCCGACAAAGCCCGCCAGACCCCCGAAGAGTTCGTCCGCCAGGTGCTCGTCGACAGCCTCAATGCCCGCACAGTGGTCGTCGGCGAAGACTTCCACTTCGGGCATCAGCGCCGTGGCAACGTGGCGCTTCTTCGTGCACTCGGCAAGGAGCTCGGCGAGGAGCCCTTCTTTCCGGAGTACTTGCTGAAG
>CAZMHG010000489.1:0-2862 GCA_964565975.1 uncultured Ilumatobacteraceae bacterium
GCTGTTGATGTAGATGTTGATGTCCTTGTCGGGGTTCTCCGACTCGAGGAAGACCATCTTGGCGCAGATCAGGCTGGCAGACGCATCGTCGATCTGGGTGTCCAGCCAGATGATGTTGTCCTTCAGCAGCCGCGAGTACAGGTCCATGCCGCGCTCGCCGCGGCTGGTCTGCTCGATGACGCTGGGGATCTGGTAGCCGGACATCAGTGGTCCTCCCCCTTGTGGTCGTGGTCGTGCCCGTCGTGATCGTGGTGGTCGTGGTCGTGATCGTCGTGGTCGTGGTCGTGCGCGTGATCGTCGTGGTCGTGGTCGTCGTGCGTGTGACCGATGATCAGGTCGCGGTCGAGGGCCAACCCGTCGGGATCGACGACCTCGGCATGGTGGACCAACCAGTCCAGCGCCTTGGCCTTGCGGATCTCGGCGACCAGATCGGTGACCGCGTCGTTCTTCTCGTACGCCTTGCGCACCTCGCCGACCTTCTGGCGGTAGCGCACGGCGAGCTGGCGGTACTCGGCCTCGACGTCGTCGTCGGTGAGCTCGATCGCCTCGGCGTCGGCCACCGCGCGCAGTGCGAGGTCGACCTTGGCCGCCTTGACCGACTGGGGGCGGACGGTCTCGATGAACGACTCGACGTTCTGGCCGGTGGCCTGCAGCCACTGCTGCAGGTCGATCCCCTGGGCCTGGAACTGGCGGGCGATGTTCTGGACCCGGCCCTGGAGATCGGCGTTGACCATCGCCTCGGGCGCGTCGTCCTCGACCAACTCGGCCAGCGCATCGGTGAGCAGGTCGACGAACTGGTTGCGGACCTCGGTCAGCTTGCGGTTGGAGATCCCCTCGGCGAGCGACTGGCGCCACGCCTGCACCGTGTCGAACCCGCCGAGGTGATCGGCGACCCACTCGTCGGTCAGCTCGGGCAGGAGCATCTGCTGCACGCTGTCGAGCGTGACCTGGAAGTCGGCCGGCTCGGTGGTGCCGCTCGGCGTCAGCGTGAACTGCAGGTCGTCGCCGGCATGGCGACCGACGAACTGGTCGTCGAAGCCCTCGGCGACCCAACCCTTGCCCAGCTCGTACACCCACTCGTCGACACTCAGCCCCGGGACCGGTTCGCCGTCGCGGGTTGCCGACAGCGTGAGCGTGACGTGATCGCCCAACTCGGCAGGACGGGTGACCGATTCGAGCGAACCCTGGCGGGTGCGCTCGGCGTCGACGGCCTCGTCGACCTCGTCGCCCGACGCGTCGGGCGAGGGCACGGTGATGCGCAGCGCGCCGTAGCCGGGAACGGTGACCTGCGGGCGCACCTCGCAGGTGGCGTCGAACTCGACCGGGCCGGATTCCTCGCCGCCCGTCAGGGCGACGTTGGGAGTGGCGATCAGGTCGACGTCCAACTGGCGGACAGCCTTGGCGAGGTACTCGGGCACCGCGTCGCGCAGCGCTTGGTCGCGTGCCGCGGCCATGCCGATGCGTGCCTCGAGCACCTTGCGCGGCGCCTTGCCGGCACGAAAGCCGGGCAGTTTCACCTCACGCGCGATCTTGCGGAACGCCGCGTCGATGTCGCGTTCGAACTCGGCCTCGGGGATGCTGACCGACACCTTGACGAGGTTCTTCGCCGGCGTCTCGTCGGTGGGTGCTACGGGTTCGATCGAGGTCTTCACAGGGTTGCCAGCCTACCGGCGGGGTGTCGCCCGCTGACGGGACACCGGACGGGACGCGGCGCGCACGCTGGACGGACAACCTGCACGGACAACCTGCACGGACACCGTCGCCTGCGTTTCGATCGGCCACAATGGGACCATGACGTTCTGGAAGCCGCACGCCCTGGCCACGCCCCACTCCGACCAGCTGAACCTGCGGATCGGCGACCGGGTCGTGGCAACCACCGAGCTGCAGGGCGTGCCCGCGGGAACGCTCGGCAAGGTCCTGCTGGCCAACGGGTTCAACTGGCTGCGCTACCGCGTCCTGTTCTCCAACGGCGCCGAGCTGGGCGACCTCGACGGGCGCAACATCGCCCCCTACGGCAAGACGCTGCGCCGCCTGGAGAAGGCGGCCAAGAAGCCGGCCTGACACCCGGCCGGCGGTCAGCGGTCGAAGTGGTGCTCGCGGTCGAAGCCGAGCCGTGCGGCGAACACCGCAGCCTCGGTCCGCCGGTCCATGCCGAGCTTGGCGAGCATGTTCGAGACGTAGTTCTTGACCGTCTTTTCGGCGAGGTGCATCTCCTCGCCGATCTGGCGATTCGTCAGGCCATCGGCGATCAGCGCCAGCACCCGCCGCTCCTGGTCGGTCAGCCGGTCGAGGCGGTCGTCCAGCTCGGGGGGCCGGCGCAGGCGCTCCAGCACCCGGCCGGTCACCGCCGGGTCGAGCAGCTGCTCGCCGGCGGCGACGCGCCGGATCGCGGTGACCAGCTCGCTGCCGCGGATCTGCTTGAGGACGTAGCCGGACGCGCCGGCGACGATGGCTTCGAACAACGCGTCGTCGTCGCTATAGGACGTGAGCATCAGACAGTGGATCTCGGGATGGTTGCTGCGCAGGTCGCGGCACAGCTCGACGCCCGTGCCGTCGGGCAGTCGCACGTCAAGCACCGCGACACTCGGGCGGACCGCAGGGATCCGTGCCAGAGCCTGCTCGACGTTGGAGGCCTCGCCGACGACCTCCATCTCGCCGGATGCCTCTAGCAGCGCCCGCACGCCCTGACGCACGACCTCGTGGTCGTCGACGAGGAACACACTGATCATCGCTCAAGTCTGGCCGACTCCCCCCGGTGCCGAAAGGGACCTTCGGCCCGATCGACGGCGTACCCTCGGTCCCGTGCCGCACTCGCCGCTCGACCCCGCGCTGCTCGCCCGCATCTTCGACGGCGCGCCTGAC
>CAZMHG010000490.1:0-2860 GCA_964565975.1 uncultured Ilumatobacteraceae bacterium
TCGGACCAGAAGTACCAGACGACGGCGACCAGCGTGCCCAGATGGAGGGCGACGTCGAACGCCTTTTCGACCGACGAGCTGGTGAAGTCGTTCCACCCGAACAGCCACGGCACCAGGATCAGATGCCCGCTCGACGAGATGGGGAAGAACTCGCTGAGTCCCTGGACGACGCCTAGGACGATGGCATGGAGGATGGGCACCGGACAGTTCTATCCGGCCGTGGTACCGGGCACGACGCGTGGTGACCACGGACGCGCCCGATCCCAGTGATGGCCGACGATCCGGCCCGCGCGCAGCTTGCCCAGGAAGTCGGCCGGGCCGTCGAAGTCCGGCATCTCGACGATCGCGGCGCCGATCGCGTCGGGGACGTGGGCGTCGCTGCCGGCGCCAGGCGCCAGGTCGTGGTCGGTGGCCCACTGCGCGGCGCGCCGGTTGAGGCTGGTCAGCGAGGTCTTGGCGTTGAGCACCTCGATCGCGTCGACCAGTCCGGCTGCGCACAGGTCGGCCAGCGCTGCCTCGTGCAGGTTCCGGCGCATCGGGTCGAACGGGTGCGGGACGTAGACCACGCCCTGCTGGGCGCGCACCGCCTCGGCCGCGGCACGTGGTGCAAGCCCTGCAGGGATCCGTTCGGTGAGGAACAACCCGATCAGCTCGCCGGCGTGCGTGCGCATCTCCTCGCCGACGACGACCCGGCAGCCGAGCTGACCGGCCAGGCGCACGGCACCCTCGATCGCGTGATGATCGGTGATGCACAGCACGTCGATCCCGGACTCGGTCACCGCCGCGGCGATCTCGTCGGGCGTCGTCGTCGAATCCCCGCTCCACATCGTGTGGCTGTGCATGTCGACGCGGACCCATCCCGGACGCACCGGCGCAGCGAGGTGCGGATGGCGTTCGGCGGCGACGGCCAGGGCGGGCGGCACGGCGGCGACAGTACCGGCGGGCCCGGGTCCTTGTAGTGTCCCGGCGTGCGTTTGCGGCGCAGGCCCCGCTTGATGCTGATCACCGGCGGCGGCGGGTTCCTCGGCCGGCAGTTGGTGCGGGCGTCCGAACACGATCGCTGGCAACTCGTCGCCCCACCGCACTCGATGCTCGACATCCGCGACCGCAAGGGAACCGTCGAGAGCCTGCGCGACTGGATGCCGGCCGTCGTCGTCAACCTGCCTGCCGCCGTCAGCGACCGGCGGCGGATCATCGACGGGGCGCGCAACATCGCCGTGGCCGCCGATCGGGCGAAGGTCCGGCTGATCCACGTCTCGACGGACTCCGTGTTCGCCGGGCGATGGGCGCCGTACAGCGAGGACGACCAGCCCGACCCGATCAGCGAGGAGGGCATCTGGCGCGGCGAGGCCGAGCGCCACGTGTTGGACTACCACCCCGCGCCGTTGATCCTGCGCACGTCGCTGGTGTACGGCACGGCCCGGCTTTCGCCCATCCAGCGCGACATCGAAGCCGTGTGCCGCGGGTCGAGCCACGAGAAGTTCTTCATCGACGAGATCCGCTGCCCGACGCACGCCGACGACGTCGCTCGGGCGATCAGCACGGTGGCCGGTTGGAAGCAGGTGACCGGCGTGCTGAACGTCGCCGCCGAGCGACCCTTGAACCGGGTCGAGCTTGCCCGGATCATGGCGGCGTGGATGGGCGAGGACCCGCGGGTCATCCAGGCGTCGACGATCGCCGACTCGGGCCAGACGCGAGCCAAGCGAGTGGTCCTCGACTCGCGCCGGGCAGCGGACTATGGGATTCGGTGCCGCTCGGTCGACGAATGGCTGTCGGACTCCGAGTAGCGGCGGGCGCCCACGATGCGGCGCCGATGCCACGCGGCGAGCACGATCGCCGCACCAAACTTCTGGACTCAGTCCAGATTTGCTGCTAACGTCGGCGACATGGAAGCCACCGAGTCGCCCGAGCAGATGCTGCGTCGGCACCGGCTTCATGTCACCGCGCCGCGCGTCGCAACGCTCCGCGCCGTGGCCGACCGGCCGCACACGACGGCCGACGAGATCGACCAGATCGTCCGTGTCGAGCTGGGCTCGGTGTCGCGCCAGACCGTGTACGACGTGCTCGGTGCGCTCACCCAGGCCGGCCTGTTGCGGCGCATCCAGCCGATGGGTTCGCCAGCCCGCTACGAGACGCGTGTCGGCGACAACCACCATCACCTCGTCTGCCGGGCCTGCGCGGCGATGGTCGACGTGGACTGCGCGGTCGGGGCACGCCCGTGCCTGCAGACCTCCGACGACCACGGCTACGCGATCGACGAGGCCGAGGTCATCTATTGGGGCCTGTGCCCCACCTGCCGCGACGCTGCCGAGAGCCCGGCCGTCCCAGGCCCCACGCCGTAACGACCACCAGCCGACCGACGACCAAGCAACTCGACCACCGAAACAACCGAAACAACCGAAACAACCGACAAAGGAGAGATCATGACCACCGAAGACACGACCGCCGGCCGCTGTCCTGTGCTGCACGACGCGGAAGGTGCCGCCGGCTCGACCGCCAACCAGCACTGGTGGCCGGACCAGCTCAACCTGCGCCCGCTCAACCGCAACTCGCCGCTGATCGATCCGCTCGATCCAGGGTTCGACTACGCCACGGCGTTCGAGTCGCTCGATCTCGACGCGGTCAAGGCTGACCTCGCCGCGGTGCTGACCGACTCGCAGTCGTGGTGGCCGGCCGACTACGGCAACTACGGCCCGCTGTTCGTCCGCATGACCTGGCACAGCGCCGGCACGTATCGCGTCCACGACGGGCGCGGCGGCGGAGGCCGCGGCCAGCAGCGGTTCGCGCCGCTCAACTCGTGGCCGGACAACGCCAACCTGGACAAGGCCCGGCGGCTGCTGTGGCCGGTCAAGCAGAAGTA
>CAZMHG010000491.1:0-2859 GCA_964565975.1 uncultured Ilumatobacteraceae bacterium
GCTGGTCGTCGACCTGATCGGCGATCACCTGCCGCACACCGACCGGCTGATCCCACGACTGCTCTACGTCGCCGGCGCGGTGGTGGTGATCGCCGTCGGGTCCGGCCTGTACATCGGCGCGGGGTTGGGCCCCGGGCCGCGCGACGGGCTGATGATGGGTCTCAACCAGCGCGGGGTGTCGATCCGCGTGGCGCGCACGGTGATCGAGATGGCGGTGATGGTCGGCGGGATCCTGCTCGGCGGCAAGGTCGGCGTGGGCACGGCCGCGTTCATGTTCGGCATCGGGCCGTTGGTGCACTACACGATCCCGATGCTCCGCATGCGCGGCACACCGGTACCGGCGGCCGCGCACTGAGCTTCAGCCGAGGCGCGTCTCGATCGTGCCGATGCCCTCGATCGTGCTGACCAGCGTCTCCCCCGGCTGGAGGAACCGCGGTGGCGTCCGTGCCTGACCGACACCCTCGGGGGTGCCGGTGAAGATGATGTCGCCCGGATACAGCGTGAGATAGCTGCTCAGCGAGCTGATCAGCGCCGGCACGTCGAAGATCATGCTCGAGGTACGCGAGTTCTGCAGCACCTCGTCGCCGATCCGGTCGCTCAGCCCCAGGTCGTCCGGGTTGGCCAGCTCGTCGACCGAGACCACCCACGGGCCGATCGGGCCGTAGCCGATGCGCGACTTGCCGAGCGAGAACTGACGTCCCGCGGCAAACTGCAGCTCGCGGTCCGACAGGTCCTGGCCGATGGTCACGCCGGCCACGTGGCTCCAGGCGTCGGCCGCGGCGACGTTGCGGCACTCGGTACCGATCACCACGACGAGCTCGACTTCGTAGTCGGTGGTGTCGCTCTGCACGGTGACGTCGGCGAACGGGCCGGTCAACGAGGCCGGGAACTTGGTGAACGTGGCCGGGACCGAGGGCACCTCCATGTTCGACTCGGCGGCGTGGGCGCGGTAGTTCAGCCCGATGGCGAACACCTGGCGCGGCGCGGGCACCGGCGCGCCGAGCGACGCCTTGACGTCGTGGGCGTCCGAATAGCCCGCGGCCGTCGACGCCCAGTCGGCGAAGGCCGGCCAGTCGGCGAAGACGGCCATCGCCTCGGGGCCGAACCGCCCGCCCGAGGCCTGGGCGACGTCGAGCGTCTGCAGCGCAGTGGGGTCGTCGCCGCGCACGAGCGCAGCACGGCCGTCGATGACGGCGAGTCGCATGGAAACTCCTTGTGGGTGTTGGTGAAGGTCGACGGGGTTGGAACAGGCGGGCGGGCGGTCAGATCAGCGGCGAGTTGGGCGTCTGGCCCATCAGCAGCCGGCCGTACATCTCCATGTTCGTCTCCAGCTTGAGCAGGCCGTGGTTGTTGACGGTCTGCAGGTCGTCGTAGGCCCGGCACAGCGGGCTGGACAGGCGGACACCGGACGCGCCGGACTCGCGGAACAGGATCTCGACGGCCTGCAGGCAGCGGCGTACCGCCAGGGCGCAGTCGAGCCGCTGGCGGGCACGCTGCAGGAAGTCGACCTCGACGTTGCGCCGGGCGTGGTCGTCGATCTCGTCGGCGCAGTTGTACAGCAACAGCTTGGCCTCGTGGACCAGCATCGCTGCCTCGGCGGCGCGCAGGTGGACGATCGCGTTGGACTCCAGGTCGTCGGCGGTGTAGGCGATCGTCTTGCCGCGCACCAGCGCCGGGTACTCGGCGAGCGCCTGCTCGGCGATGCCGAGCGAACCGGCGCAGAGGGCGATCGTCAGCACGGGCACTGCCGCGGCGTTCTGGATCCATTCCTGGTGCAACCCGGCACCAGGCGACTGGCGCATGATCACAGCGGGCAGCGAGACGAACAGGTGGTCGGGCACGAAGTGGTCGTCGATCAGCATCGTGCACGAACCCGTGCCCTTCAGCCCGCTGACGTACCAGTCGTCCTTGATCGTCACGTCGGGCTGGCGCACGGCGAGGTCGCCCTGATCGACCTCGTTGCCGTCGGCGTCGACCACGACGCAGCCCAACAGCAGCCAGTCGGCGTTCTCGCAGCCCGAGCCGAACGGCCACACCCCGGACAGGCGGTAGCCGCCGTCGACCTTGACGGCCCGGCCGCGTGGCCCGATGACGGCCGAGACGACGGCGTCGGGGTCGGCGTAGATCTCGTCCTGGCCCTGCTCCGGGTAGTGCGAGACCAGCCACGAGTGGGCCTGGACGACTCCGGCGACCCACGCCGTGGAGCCGCAGCCGCGGCCGAGCGCGCGGATCGTGTCGACGTGAGCGCGGATGCCGAGCCCGTACCCGCCGTTGCGCTTGGCCTGGATCGTGCGCATCGAGCCGGCGGCGCGCATCGCGGCGATGTTCTCCGCTGGCACCTTGCGCTCGTCGGCAGCCTGCTGGGCGCGGGCGCGCAGGTCGGGGATCAACGCCTCGGTGCGCTCGATCAGCGCGGCGTGCTCGTCGGTCAGGTCATGTTCGATCGTGGTCATGTCGGTCTCCTTGCGGTGATGCCGGTGTGGTGCAGGTGGTCGTGCAGGTGATGGCTCAGACCGCTCCGGCCAGCCCGGCGGCGATCTCGTCGAGGTCGGTCGGCTGGACGAAGTCGGCAGGCACCGGGGGTCCCCAGGCGTACAGCGACTTGTCGGGCGCCCAGTCGCGGGCATCCCAGGACATCTCCTCGGGGATCTGGTCCAAGTCGGCGTAGTACTCGGCATAGTTGCCGGCCGGGTCGCGGAAGTACCAGAACAGGTTGCTGCCCAGGAAGTGCCGCCCGAACCCCCACACGTGGCGCTTCGGGTCGACGGCGAGCAGGTTCTGGGCGCCGCGGCCGATCTCGTCGGCGTCGTTCACCTGCCACGACGAGTGGTGGAAGAACGGCAGCGGTGCGTTGATCAG
>CAZMHG010000492.1:0-2858 GCA_964565975.1 uncultured Ilumatobacteraceae bacterium
CGCCATCACGATCTTCGCCACGTGCACGAAGATGATGATCCCCAGCACGTCGACCCCGGTGGTGATCCCCAGCCGTTCGGCGACCGCAGCGAACACCTCGTTGCGCGTGTTCCCTGCACCCGCGCCGAAGCCGCGAGTGGATCCGTCGATCTGCACCGCGCCGGCGCCGACGGCGATCACCGAGTTGGCCACGGCGATGTTGAGGTTGTCATGCCCGTGGAAGCCGACCTGGGCGTCGTTGCCCAGTTCGGCGACGACGGCCTCGACCCGGTCCTTGACGTCGTTCATGATCAGCGCGCCGGCCGAGTCGACCACGTAGACGCACTGGCATCCGGCGTCGGCCATGATCCGCGCCTCCGCGGCCAACCGCTCGGGAGAGACCTTGTGGGCCATCATCAGGAAGCCGACGGTCTCCAGTCCCAACTCGCGAGCGAGACCGAAGTGCTGGATGCTGACATCGGCCTCGGTGCAGTGCGTGGCGACGCGCACGATCGACAGGCCGATGTCGCGGATGAAGCGGATGTCGTCCTTGGTGCCGATGCCAGGCACCATCAGCGCGGCGATCTTGGCCTGCTTGGCGCTCTCGACGGCGGCCTTCATCAGCACCCGCTCGTCGGTCAGCGAGAAGCCGTAGTTGAAGCTGCTCCCGCCAAGACCGTCACCGTGCGTCACCTCGATCACCGGCATGCCCACCGCGTCGAGCGCGGTGACGATGTCGCGGACGTGCCGCTCGGTGAACTGATGACCCTTGGCGTGGCTGCCGTCGCGCAGGCAGGTGTCGGTCATGCGGACGTCGAGCTGTGGCGAGTAGGGCATGTCAGTTGCCTCCGGGGACGGTCTGGCGCACGCCGGCGCGGTGCTGGGCGATGCGTTCGGCGACCGCCGCGGCAGCGGCGGTCATGATGTCGAGGTTGCCGGCGTACGGCGGGAAGAAGTCGCCGGCGCCCTCCACCTCGACCTGGACGGCGACGCGGGGCGTGCCGTTGGACGACTCGCCGAACTGCGGCGCGGCCTTCAGCCGGTACCCGGGCACGTAACGGGCGACGTCGGCGACGACGTCTTCGACCGCCTTGGCGACCAGGGTGTGGTCGGCGTCGCGCGGGAGCTGGCAGAAGATCGTGTCACGCATGATCAGCGGCGGATCGGCCGGGTTGAGCACGATGATCGCCTTGCCCCGCCCGGCTCGACCGACCTCGGCGATGGCCCGGCTGGTGGTGCGGGTGAACTCGTCGATGTTCGCCCGCGTCCCGGGGCCGGCGGACAGGCTGGCGACCGTCCCGACGATCTCGGCGTACTCGACCGGTGCGACGCTGGACACGGCGTACACCACCGGGATGGTCGCCTGCCCGGCGCAGGTGACCATGTTGACGTTCGGCGCGTCCAGGTGCTCGTCCAGGTTCGCCGCCGGTACGACCAACGGACCGACGGCAGCCGGGGTGAGGTCGATCGCCGTGATCCCGGCTTGCTGGTAGCGCGGCGCGTTTGCCGCGTGGATGTACGCACTCGTCGCCTCGAACACGATGTCGGGTAGCTCGGGGCGGGCGAAGAGCCAGTCGACGCCGTCGTGCGTGCACTCCAGACCTGCCGTCGCCGCCCGCGCCAAGCCCTCGCTCGCCGGGTCGACGCCGACCATGTACCGGGGCTCGACCCATTCGGAACGCAGCAACTTGTGCATCAGGTCGGTGCCGATGTTCCCGGACCCGACGATGGCCGCGGTCAGCTTCTTCGTCATCGCCGCATGGTGCCACGCAGCCGCGGGCGCGTTGCGCTCCCCGTTCCACGGTGCGGAACCGCCGCGGCACAGGCCGTGCACCTGGCGCGGCAGACTCCAGGCATGCCGGTGATCCAGATCGACCTGATGGAAGGCCACAGCGAGGCCACGCACCGTGCGTTGCTCGAGCGCTGCACGGCGAGCTTCGCCGAGATCGTCGGCGGGCCGGTCGAACGGTTCCGCTCGACGATCGTCGTGCTCCCTGCGGCACAGTGGGCACTCGGCGGCCAGGCCGCGCCGGCGCGCGTGTCACCGCTGATCCGCTTCACGCTGCTGCAGGGGCGACCGCCCGAGCTGCTGCGCCGGCTGCTGCTCGACGTGTCGCAGGTCGCCGCCGATGTGCTGGGGATACCCCTCGACGACACGCGGGCGATCATCACCGAGATCCCCGCGACGCACTGGGGCATCGGCGGCGTGCCGGCCAGCGAGGCCCGCGCCGCCGAGGTCGCCGCACGCGCCGCAGCGAGCCCCTAGCGGCCAGGGCAGGAGGTCGCTGCCTGCCTGGGCGCGCACCGCGCGGCGCGGAAATGTCGTCAAGCCGGGCGCGTGCGCATCGGTAGCTTGGGCGGATGCCCGCCGAACTCGCCATCGAGAGTGACGGCCTGACCAAGTGGTACGGGCCGACCCAGGCCCTGCGCGGAGTCGCCCTCAACGTGCCCGCCGGCACCGTCACGGCGGTCCTCGGGCCGAACGGCGCGGGGAAGACGACGGCGGTGCGCATCCTCACCACGTTGACCACACCCGATGCCGGCACGGCGCGCGTCGCCGGGTTCGACGTCGTCAACGATCCGCAGGACGTGCGTCGCCGCATCGGTCTGGCCGCGCAGGACGCCACCGTCGACCCGCTGCTGACCGGCCGCGAGAACCTGGTGATGCTCGGCCAGCTCCACCAGCTGGAGCGCCGCGCCGCCGGCCGCCGCGCCGACGCCCTGCTCGACGAGTTCAGCCTGTCGGACGCCGGCGGGCGGCTCGTCGGCGGGTACTCCGGCGGCATGCGCCGGCGGCTCGACCTGGCCGCGACACTCGTCTCGTCACCCGACGTGCTGTTCCTCGACGAACCGACGACGGGCCTCGACCCACGCGCTCG
>CAZMHG010000493.1:0-2854 GCA_964565975.1 uncultured Ilumatobacteraceae bacterium
CGCCGGGATCGTCGTGTCGATCCACGCCGGCGACGCCGGGTACACCAAGTACCTCAACGACTGGGGCGAGCCCACCAGGTACATGGGCATGAAGTCCACGCCGCTCACCGAGGTGCTGGCGGTCGGCACCGAGCGGCCGATCTTCGACATGATGGCGGCGATGATCTGCCACGGGCTGTTCGACCGGCACCCGGCGCTGAAGGTCGCCACGCTCGAACTGGGCTCGGCATGGGTGCCCGAACTGCACCGCCGGCTGCGCGTCGCCTACGGCAAGAAGCCGCAGTTGTTCGGCCGCGACCCGATCGAGTCGCTCCGCGAGCACGTCTGGGTGGCGCCGTTCTACGAGGACAAGATCACCACCCTGCGCGACCTGCACGGCGCCGACCGGATCCTGCTCGGCTCGGACTTCCCGCACCCCGAGGGCCTGGCCACACCGCGCCACTGGGTCGGCGACTTCGTCTCGCTCGGCGAGGACGACATGCGCAAGGCGCTGCGCGACAACCAGCGCGCCCTGACCGGCCCGCGCTGACCACGGCGACACGGTGCCGCGCCGGCGGCCGACCGGCGCAGGAGCGATTCCACGCCCTGGGGTAGTGTCCGGGCGGGCGCGGTGACGGCGCGTCCGTGCCCGACGGGCACTCCGCGTTCCACATCACCATCCAGGGGGTCCCGATGACCGTTCTCTCTCGCCGTGCAGGCCGTGCTGCCATCGCAGTTGCCGTTCTGGCCACGGCAGCCACGGCCGCAAGCGCCACGGCGTCGTCGACGACGACGCCCGCGACGACTGCGACGACGACCGCCGGCACCGCCGCTGCGGGCTCGACGACGTACGCCGACCCGATGACCAACTTCGTCGCCGGTGCCGATGCCAAGCCGATCAACTGCAAGCCCGCGAGCGGGCCACTGAAGGCCGCGTGGGTCTATGTCGGTCCGATCAACGACGGTGGCTGGACGCAGGCACACGACGAGGCCCGCAAGGAGGTCCAGGCCGCGCTCGGCGACAAGATCGTCACGACCTACAAGGAGAACGTGCCCGAGGGCCCGCAGGTCTCCCAGGTCATCGAGGACCTGATCAAGGACGGCAACACACTGATCTTCGGGACGTCGTTCGGCTTCCAGGATGCGTTCTTCGACGAGGCCGGCAAGCACCCCGAGATCTGCTTCGAGTTCGCCACCGGCTACAAGACCGCGGCGAACATGTCCCAGTTCTACGGCCGCGGCGAGGACACCGACTACCTGGTCGGCATGGCTGCCGGCGCCGCGACGAAGGCCGGCAAGGTGGGCTACGTCGCCCCGTTCCCGATCGCCGAGGTGATCCGCGGGATCAACTCGTACGCCCTCGGCGTGCGCGCCGTCAACCCGACAGCCACCCTGCAGGTCGTGTGGACGAACACCTGGTTCGACCCGGCCAAGGAGCGTGCCGCAGCCGAGTCGCTGATCGCCGCCGGCGTCGACGTCGTCGCGTCCGGCCAGGACTCGCCGGCCTCCGGTGAAGCGGCCAAGGCCAAGGGCTTGGCGTGGTCCGGCTACGACGCCGACCAGAGCGCCAACTTCCCGGACAACTGGCTGTCGGCGACGACGTACCACTGGGGCGCGTACGAGACGGCCAGGGTCAACGCCGTCCTCGCCGGGACCTGGGTGACCGGCAACTACTACGGCAGCATCGCCGACGGCTTCGCCCGCCTCGCGCCGTACGGCAAGCTCGTGTCCGACGAGACCCGCGCCAAGATCGACGCCAAGAAGGCCGAGCTCGCCGCCAAGCCGGGCTCGCACCTGACCGGGCCGATCAAGGACCAGAGCGGCACGGTCCGCATCCCGGACGGAACGCAGATCTCGTACGACGACCTGATGGCGATGAACTACTTCGTCGAGGGCATCGTCGGCGAGATCCCGGCCGGCTGACCCCGCCTTGTCGACGCCAGACGGCGCCGAACCACCTCCGACGCCAACCGGCTCCGGGGCACGAGCCCCGGAGCCGGTCACGCGCCACGGCACGGGAGCGCCAGCGGTGCGCATGGTCGGCATCGTCAAACGCTTCCCCGGCGTGGTGGCCAACGACGGCGTCGACCTCGACGCCGCGGTCGGCGAGGTCCACGCGCTGCTCGGCGAGAACGGCGCAGGAAAGTCGACGCTGTCGAACGTCCTCACCGGGCTGTACCTGCCCGACGACGGGCACATCGAGCTGCACGGGCAGGCGGTGTCGTTCCACTCGCCGCGGGACGCGATCGCCGCCGGGATCGGCATGGTCCACCAGCACTTCCGGCTGGTGCCCACCTTCACCGTCGCCGAGAACGTCGCCCTTGCCGACGCCGGAGCCGGCGGACGTGGCCATCTCCGCCAGGTCGCCGGCGAGCTGGCGGAGATGGGCCAGCGCTACGGGCTCGCAGTCGATCCCGAGGCGCGCGTCTGGCAGCTGTCGATCGGCGAGCAGCAGCGCGTCGAGCTGCTCAAGGCGCTGCATCGCGGCGCGCGGATCCTGATCCTCGACGAGCCGACCGCGGTGCTGACCCCGCACGAGGCCGACTCGCTGTTCGCCACGCTGCGGGCGATGGTCGCCGAAGGCCGCACGGTGATCTTCATCTCGCACAAGCTGCATGAGGTCAAAGCCGTGTCGGACCGGGTGACCGTGCTGCGTCACGGTCGTACCGTCAGCACCGTCGACACGTCGTCCAGCACGACGGCCGACCTCGCCCGGCTGATGGTCGGCCGCGACGTGGTGTTCTCCCGCGCCACCCGCCGCCAGCCCGTCGACCCGGATGCCGCGCCGGTGCTGCGCGTGCGCGGCCTGTGTGCCCTCGATCACCGCGGCCGGCGGGTGCTCCACGACGCCAGCTTCGATCTTCGCCCCGGCGAG
>CAZMHG010000494.1:0-2845 GCA_964565975.1 uncultured Ilumatobacteraceae bacterium
TCGCCGACTCGCCGCTCGTCGCCAGCCATCGCGTCGACGACCAGCGCGTCCAGGATGCGTACTCGGTGCGGTGCACGCCGCAGGTGCATGGGGCGATGCGCGACACGCTCGACCACGTGCGCCGCGTCGCCGAGTGGGAGCTGGCGTCGGCGATCGACAACCCGATGGTCCTCCCCGACGGCCGGGTCGAAAGCTGCGGCAACTTCCACGGCGCGCCGCTGGGGTTCGCCGCCGACTTCCTGGCGATCGCCCTCAGCGAGGTCGGGGCGATCGCCGAGCGGCGGATGGATCGGATGCTCGACTGGACGCGCTCGCACGGATTGCCGGCGTTCCTGGCCGACGATCCCGGCGTGGACAGCGGGATGATGATCGCCCACTACACCGCGGCGGCGATGTGCGCGGAGAACAAGCGGCTCGCCGCGCCGGCCTCGGTCGATTCGCTGCCGACGTCGGGCATGCAGGAGGACCACGTGTCGATGGCCTGGGGTGCCGTGCGCAAGTTGCGGCGCGTCGTCGACAACGTCCGGCGGATCCTCGCCGTGGAGTGGTGCATCGCGGCGCGCGCGGTCGACCTGCGCGCCGGCATCGCCGAGCCTGCCGCGGCAACTGGGGCACTGCGCGACCTGCTGCGCACGCAGGTGCCCGGCCCGGGACCCGACCGTTTCCTGGCGCCCGACCTCGCCGCTGCCGAGCAGTTGCTGGCGTCCGACCCTCCGGTGTGCCCGTTCGTCACCTGAGGCGGGCCCACCGCCGCGTCATCGGATGAGCCGCACGATGCGGTGATGGGGGAGCAGCGTCGTCGCGTCGACGAAGCCGTCGCCGACCACCCGGAACCCGTGCCTGACGTAGAACGCCTGGGCGACGTCGCGGCCGTTGGCCCACACCAGGGTTGCGCCGCCGGCGGCAGCGCGCGCGATGCCGGCATCCAGCAGCAGGGCACCGAGCCCGGCGCCGCGGTGCGTGCCGAGCGTGGCCATGCCGCGCAGTTGGAACGCGGCCTGCGTTGCCCACGCTGCTTCCTCGGTGCTCGGCGCGTGGGGCACTGCGGCGACGTACGGCCGTGGCACCCACGTGGACACCGCGACGAGCTCGCCGGCAACGAACGCGCCGAGGTGGAACGCGCCGGGCCAGTCGTCCTCGGCGAAGTCGACCTCCTTGGTCGGCGTGTCGTGCCGCAGCACGGCGAGCCGCAGCGGATGGGTCGCCGCCGAGGAGATGTCGCGGATGTGCACGCGCGTCACGAGGGCGCGTGCCCGCCGGCCACGGCGACGGACGGCATGGCATCGACCGTGTCCCGCAGGCCGGCGCGCATCGAGCGCGTGGCCAGCAGGTACACGACCGAGATGACGACTGCCAGCACGGCGAACGCAGCGATCGTGTGGCGCACACCGATCGCGTTGGCCAGGTTGCCGGCGACGATGTTGGACGTCGTCGAGGCGAGCATCGCCAGGGCCATGTCACCGGCCATGATCCGGCCACGAACCTCGTCGCGGGTCCGCCGCTGCAGGCCGTAGGTGCTCAGCGTCCACTGCGCGCCACCGCCGAGATGCGCGACGAAGGCCAGGATCGCCGCCAGCCACAGGGTGTTGCTGGCGCTCAGGCCGAGGTAGCACAGCCCGAACACGGTGCCCGCGCTGCCCGCCAGCAGCAGGATGCGCGACAGCGACGGACCGATCAGCTTGGCGGCGATGTACGGACCGAGGCCGACGCCCAGTCCGCGCGCCGCGATCAGCATCGCCGTGTCGCCGTCGTGTCCGTGGAGGACGTCGGTGGCCATCGCCGCGAGCAGTCCCACGATGCCGGCGCCCATCGCGAACGTCACCTTCGACGACAGCAGCGCCAGGATCACGTGGTCCTGGCGGGCCTCGTGGATCGCCTCTTTCATGTCGGTGATCGGCCTGACGGGCGCGCGGGCCGACACGTCGTGGCGCTGCATCGGGGTGGTGATCAGCGCGACCACGGCCGCGGCGATGGCGAACGAGACCACGTCGGCGGCGAACGCGGTGGTCCGCCCGAAGATCGTCGACACGAGCCCGCCCAACCCGGCGCCGATCGCCAGCATCGCCCCCCACAGCGACCCGAAGAGCACCGACGCGTGCCGTAGCTCGTCGGGACCGCGGGTCAGGTTCGGCAAGCCCGCCTGGGCGGCCGGCCCGACGAACGCGGCGAGCGCCGAGATCACGCACAGGCTGGCGAACCCGATCCACAGCGTGCTCGTCCCGCGCACGAAGAACAGCCCGCACGCGGCGATCGCCTGCACGCTGGAGACGCCGACGATGATCCGCTTGCGGTCCACCCGGTCGGCGACGGCGCCGGCCACCGGCGACATCAGGAACGTCGGCAGGGCCAGCGCGACGTAGACCAGGCTGACCAGCAGCTTCGAGTCGCTGTGGTCCGTGACGATGCCGACGAAGGCCACGTAGGTGAACCAGTCGCCGGCGTACGAGACGACCTGGGCGAGGAACAGGTTGCGGACGTCCCGGTTGGTCCGCAGCATCGCCCACACGGGGCCATGTCTACCCGAGCGGGCCGGGCGGTCCGGCGCCGGGCGCGGTGTCGTGGTCCACCGCCGGCCGGCCGGCGAGGACGCGGGTTGCCGCGCACATCTCGTCGAACAGTGCAAGCAGGTGGGGTGTCCGTTCGGCGACCGCGGCGCGTTGCCGCGCGACCGTGGCCTCGTCGCCGCGCACGATCGGGCCGGTCAACGCCTGGCGCCCGCCGTGCATCGCCCAGTTGCGCAGCGCCGCGGCGGCCAGCGGGTGCAGGATCTGGCGCGGTGCACCGGTGGTGGCGAGCAGCTGCGCCGCGGCGTCCTCGAGCGTGACCAGGAAGTTGGAGGCGATCG
>CAZMHG010000495.1:0-2818 GCA_964565975.1 uncultured Ilumatobacteraceae bacterium
GGCGAGACGCCGGCCTGCTCGAACGCCGCAGCGGCAGCGTGCACCGTGGCGCCGGTGGTGATGTCCTCGGCGAGCCACGGGTTGAACACCTCGAACGTGCCGAACCTGCGGGTGCGGAACTGCAATCCACGCAGCGCCACGGGCCGGGCCGCACCGGCCGCGGCATCGGCCCGTCCCGCCAGCCGCCTGGCCGTGGCGGCCGAGGCCAGCACGACCGCCGCACCGCCTTCGCTCGGGCTGCAGAACATGTACGACGTCAGCGGGTCGTTGACCATCGTCGCCGCGGCGATCTCGTCGGCCGAGAGCGCCTTGCGCCGCCAGGCGTGCGGCGTGATCGAACCGTTGCGCAGGGCCTTGGCGGCGACCTCGGCGAGCAGGCGCGGCGACAGGTCGTGGTCGTGCAGGTAGCGCTGGATCTTCAGCGCGAAGAACTGCGTGGTGACCATCATCCCTGCCCCGGCGTACCACTCGGGGAGGCCGTAGTCGGACGGGCTCGACCCGAACGGGCCGCGGGCGTGCTTGTCGAACCCGACGGCAAGGGCGATGTCGGCCGCGCCGGACTGGATCGCCTGGGCGGCGGTCAGCAGCGCACTGCCGCCGGTGCCGCACCCGTTGTAGACGCTGACGAACGGGGCGCCGGTCAGGCCAAGTTCGCTGACGAGGGCGTCGGCATGGCCGCCGTCGCGGCTGCCGCCGGTGGCGAACTGCACGTCGTTCCACGTGAGCCCGGCGTCGGCCAGCGCGGCGCGCGCCGCGATCAGCCCCATCTGGCGGGCGGTCAGTTCGTGGCGGCCGAACGGGTGCAGGCCGACGCCGACGATGGACACGTCGAGCGCGGTCATGATGCCACTGCCTGGTCGGCCGCTTGGAACCAGTACGGGCGATGGTCCCCGGGTTCCCCGGCGACCAGGCGGACCTGCTGCCCGATGCTCCAGCCGTCGACCGCACCGCCGAAGAGCGGGCCCTCGACCTTGATGCGGCCGAAGTCGACGTAAGCCACGGCGTACGGCTCGAACTCCTCGGGGCCGGCGTATGGCGGTTTCGGCCGGATCCGTTGCACGGTCCAGCTCCAGATCGACCCGGTGGTCGGGAGCGGCTCTGTCGTGGTGTCCGCGCCGCACCGCGGGCAGCTTGGAGCCTGCGGGAAGGTGCGCGTGTCACACGCCGGGCACCGACCACCGGCCAGGTGTGACGATCCGTCGACTGTCGTCAGCGCTGCGTCGCTCATGTCCCCTCGTTCTGCCGAGAAACTGTGGGGACACTCTAGTAAGTCGGCGCTTCAGCTCACCAGGGAGAGCTGCTCGGTGGCGCTCCGGCGGAGGCTGAGCATGTCCAGATAACGGCGCACGGCGAGCACCCGCCGGTTGTCGTCGGCGTTGTCGACGAGGTCGAGCTTCATGAAGATCGAGCTGGTGGCGACCTCGATCGACTTGATCGAGACGTACAGCTTGCCGGCGATGCCGCGGTTGGACAGCCCCTCGGCCATCAGTCGCAGGACGTCGACTTCACGCGTGGTCAGCCGTTGGCGGGAGCCGTGGAGGACCGTCATCGTCGCCGAGCGAGGCTCGCTCGCCGGTCGTGGTTCGAAGGTGGGGCAGGCACTCATCACCACTAGCGAGCGCGCCCAGCCGGCTTTCGTACGCGCAGTTCGTCCGCCGGTGCGTCAGCCGAGGGCGTGATCGGCGGCGATGCCGCCGAAGACGATCGCCGGCCCGATGGTCCCGCCGGGACCCCAGTACGCCTGGCCGGCGGGTGAGGCGATGCAGTTGCCCGCGCCGTACAACCCGGGGATCGGGTTGCCGGAGATCGCCTGGACGCGGGCGTGCTCGTCGATCACCGGCCCGCCCTTGGTGTCCAGCGCACCGGCGCCGAGGATGACGCAGTAGTACGGCCCGCTGCCGAGTGGGGCCAGCGCAGGGTTCGGGCAGCCGAGGCGCGGCGCGCCGCACCACGTCAGCTCGATCTGTGCCTGGCCACGGCCAAAGTCCGGGTCGGTGCCGAGCGCCGCGTGGTCGTTGAACCGGGCGACGGTGTCGGCCAGGGTCGTGGCGAAGCCGTCGGCCAGGCGCACACCACCGGTGTGCGGCGCGATCCGCGCCAGCCGCCGGTCGAGCTCGGTGGCCAGTTCGGCCCAGGTGTCGCCGCGGAACACGAAGTCGGGGTGTGGTTCGCCGGGCAGTGGCACCGGCCAACGGAACCGCGATGCACGCGGGTCGTCGACGACGGCCTGGTCGAAGATCATGAACAGCACCAGGTTGGGGTACTCGTAGCGGCTCGGGTCCCAGGCGAAGTGGACCTGCCCGCGCTCGTTGTAGATCGCCTTCTCGTTGACCACCCGCCGGCCACGCTTGTCGACGATCAGCATCGAGTCGCCGTACGGGAAGTACACGTCCTTGATCGTCGACGGCACGGTGATCGCGTGCTCGACGGCGACCTGATCCCACCAGGCGTGGGCCATGTTGCCGAGTTGTGCGCCGGCCTCGATCCCGATGCGCACGAAGTCGCCCGTCGCCGCCTCGGACGCGGCACCGCCCATCACCGGGCCGCGTAGGTAGGCACGGGCCAGCTCGCGGTCGTGGATGAACCCGCCGGTGCCGAAGATCACGCCACGGTTCGCGCCGTAGACGGCGGTGCGCACGCCGGCGCGGGCCTCGACGCCGATCACCCGCCTGTCGTCGTGGTGGATCAGATGGACGACCTGGGTGCCGGTGCGGACCTGTGCACCACGGTCGGTCGCCGCACGCAGCAGCGCGTCGGCCAGCAGCTGGCCGCCCGTCGGGTCGATGCCGCGCCGCCAGCCCGGCGGGAACGCCGGCTG
>CAZMHG010000496.1:0-2813 GCA_964565975.1 uncultured Ilumatobacteraceae bacterium
GATCGCCGAACGGCGGTCGGTGCGCAGGCAGATCTGCGGAAGCGCGGCCAGCTGCCCGGCGAGGGCGTCGGCCGCGTCGAGCGCCTCGCCGCGCTCGACGAGGCGGTTGACCAAGCCGATCGCCAGCGCCTCGTCTGCGTCGACGGCACGGCCGGTCAGGATCATGTCCATCGCCCGGCCGTGGCCGACGATCCGCGGCAGCCTGACCGACCCGCCATCCACCAGCGGCACGCCCCATCGCCGGCAGAACACGCCGAACACCGACCCGCGGGCGGCGACGCGCAGATCGGCCCACACCGCCAGCTCCAGGCCACCGGCGACGGCGTACCCCTCGATCGCCGCGATCACCGGCTTGCCCAGGGCCATGCGGGTCGGGCCGAGCGGGCCCGGCTTGGTCATGTCCGACTCGACCCGATTGCCGCGCCCGGCGGAGATGGCGTGCAGGTCGGCACCGGCACAGAACGTGCCGCCGGCGCCGGTGAGCACGGCGACGGACGAGTCCGCGTCGGCCTCGAACGCGGCGAACGCCTCGACCAACGCGGCGGCGGTCGGGCCGTCGATCGCGTTGCGCACCTCGGGCCGGTCGATCACCACCACGCACACCGGCCCGCGTTGTTCGACACGCACGGTCATGCGCCAACGTTAGATCGGCCGGACACGGATCGGTCCGGCGATCCGGCCCGATCAGCCGAGCACGATCAGCCGAGCACGATCAGCCGAGCACGATCAGCCGAGCACGAGCCGCAGCAGCTGGGTCAGCACCCTGGCCGTCGCACCCCACACCGTCTCGTCGTCGAGCTCGAAGAAGTGCAGCGTGCGGTCCTGGGGTGGCCGCCCCCACTGCTCCTCGCGAAACGTGTCCGGGCGGACGAGCTCGCCGAGCGGCGTCCAGAACACTGCGTCGACTTCGGCGGTGACGGGTGCCAGCAGTGGCCGGTCGTCGCCGATCAGCGTGGCGACGACCGGCACGATGAAGCTGCGGCTGACGACGGTGTTCAGCGCGTCGAGCCGGCCGACGATGCGGACGCACTGCGGGTCGAGCCCGACCTCCTCGTGGGCTTCACGACGTGCCGTCTGCTCGAAGCTCTCGCCCGGGTCGACCCTCCCGCCGGGAAAGCTGATCTCGCCGCGATGGTTGCGCAGCCCCGCCGATCGCTTCGTCAGCAGCACGTCGGCGCCGTCGGGTGCGTCGCGCAGGACGACGAGCACGGCCGATGGACGCGACTCGGCGGCGTACGGCCGGACATCTGCCGGGCGGTGCGCCCGCACCGCGGCGGCGACCTCGGCGACGGTGATCGGCCGCTGCGGCCATGGACCACGGTCGACGACGCGATGCTCGGACGGTCGCGGCACCCGCTGGGCGCCGCCGGCGCGCCATTCGCCCGGGGGACGCGGGGCGAACGGACCCGGGGGCCAACCGGGCGGGAGGTCCCCCGCGTCGTTCAGGGTTGGGGCACCCATCCGGCGTCGGCCAGCTGGCGCAGGATCACCGGCAGACCCGCCGTCTTCAGCTCGGCCAGGACCTTGCCGGGCTGCTGCTCGCCACGCTCCCATTCGTCCCACGCGGCGATCAGCTTGGCGAGATCGGGGGCCGGTGCTTCGAAGGACATGCGCCGCAGGCTACTGCCGGACGCCCGACGGCGAGCCAGTCCGCGCCTGACACCACCCGTGCCGCGGTCGGAGCGAGCCGCGGTCAGCGCGAGCCGCGGTCGCGCCAGGCGCGAACGCCCTTGCCGGCCATGCGTCCGGCCATCTGCCCGACGGCCGCCGCGCGGTCGCCGGAGGTCGCCGCGCGCCGCAGCTTCGGCGCCGGGTCGGCGTAGCTGCTGTTCATCCAGATCACCAGATGGGCGACCGCAGCGAGCGCGAGCACCACGCGCGTTCCGCCGTCGACGTGGATCCACGGCTGTGCCGCAGCGGCCAGCGCGGCAGCGATCAGGCCGACGTCGATCCACCGATGGATGCGCCGCGGCACCAACCGGAACGCAGCAAGCGGGCCGAGGGTCGACGCGGCGTGGATCACCACGAACAGCCCGACGATCGTGGGCAGCAGCGGCGTGGGGCTGCGCAACCCGAACACGACCATCGCCGCGCCGACGGCGTACTCGGCGAGCTGATGCATCCAGAACGGCCGCTTCCACGTGCCGTCTGCCATGCGGCGCACGCTAGCCGCGGCACCACGAGCCGCCGGGCCCCGACGGGGGCGACGCGCCGGCGCGGCCGGCGCCGCACGCGCCAGGGCCCCGGCACCGCGGGCGTGCTCGGTGCCGGGGCCCGGTCCGGCGGTGCCCGACGCGGGTACGTCGGGCGGCGTGTGTCGGTGGGGCGTGGACGCCCCGCCCGCGTCACATCATGCCGGGCATACCGCCCATGCCACCCATGCCGCCGCCGGCCGGCATCGCCGGCGCCTTCTTCTCGGGCTTGTCGGCGACCAGGCATTCGGTGGTGAGGACGAGCGCGGCGATCGACGCAGCGTTCTGCAGCGCAGCCCGCGTCACCTTCGCCGGATCGATGATCCCGGCCTTGACCAGGTCGACGAGCTGACCCGTCGATGCGTCGAGACCCGTGTTGCCAGAGGCCGTCTCGACGGCCTGGACCTGGACGGCGCCCTCGAGGCCGGCGTTGTCGGCGATCAGCTTTGTCGGGGCGGTGAGGCTGTCGAACACGATCTTCGCGCCCGTCGCCTCGTCACCGGTGAGGCCTTCGCTGGCCTTGGCCACCGCGCCGCGGGCCCGCACCAGGGCGACGCCGCCACCGGCGACGATGCCTTCCTCGATCGCCGCGCGGGTCGCCGAGATCGCATCCTCGATGCG
>CAZMHG010000497.1:0-2782 GCA_964565975.1 uncultured Ilumatobacteraceae bacterium
CGGGATGTCTCCCCGGTCGGCAAGACGGAAGCGGGCGGAGAAGGGGCTGTCCATCGTGTGCCCCGGGGGATTGCACAGCAGCGGCGCCGGCTCGCTCGACGTCGCAGACGGCGCAGACGTCGCAGACGACGCATGCATGTCAGGCAATGTCTTCGTCGGCGAAGCGCTCGAGGATGACGTGTTCGATGTTCCCAGGCGCCCGGCAGCGGGGTGCCGCCGGCGGGAACGGAACAGCTCGGCGGTGATGTCACCCATCAGTCGTCGTCTCCCGCCATGTTCTCGGCGCCGCGACCGATCTCGCGGGCATGACGCTCTGGGTTCCAGATCTCGAGGCGGTCGAAGACGCCGGACACGACCACGGACTCGCCGAGTGTCAACCGGGCCCAGTCCTGCAGGTTCTGGTCGAGCGTGATCCGGCCCTGCTTGTCCGGCACGACCTTGGTCGCCGAGGCGCCGAGCATGCGTAGGTCGGCCTTGGACAGTTCCTTGCGCTCGACCTTGGCGCGGACCTCGGCGACGACGGCGTCGAACACGTCGACGGGGAGGACCTCGATGCAGCGCTCCGTGCCGCTCATCAGATAGCAGGCCTCGCCGAGCTCCTTGCGCATCTCGGCCGGCAGCGCGAAGCGGCCCTTCGGGTCGAGTTGACGGACGTGATGACCGACGAGGGTCCACTCCTTCATCTGTCACCTCCTCCGATCGGCCCCTGCTTGCCGTTGCCCGGAGGTACGCGGGATCCAACGATCCAACGCCTCTCCGCCGCCAGCGAATCTATCCCCTCAACTCACCTCAGTCAACCACTTCGACCCACTACTCCCCTCGACGGTGCCCGCGAGGGCCCACATCGCCCCACCCGAGGTCGGTGGGCGCGTGCCGCGCGGGTACCAGCGGATGGCGGCGGTCAGACCGTGCCCGCGCGGTCAGCGGCCGAGCGCGGTGAGCACGTGCTCGGCCAGGTCGGCGAGCCGCACGGTCGGGCGCTCGGCCGCAGCACCGGCAATGCCGAACAGGGCGCGATACGTCTCGCCCGGCCACCGGCGGTGCACCATGCCCTGGACGCGCACCCACCCGGCCGTGCGCCGCTGCGAGAGCCCGACGAGCTTGGCGCCGCCGTCGAGCACCTCACCCGGGCCGACGCCCGCCCAGCAGATCTCGGCCGGCGTCCCGGCGATCATCCCGCCGACGTGGACCCGACCCGGCCGGCCGGCGACCCCGAGCGCCTGCTGCCAGGCGTAGCCGGCGGCGCGCATCTGGCCGCGGATGTCGGCCTGCCACCACGGGTGCTGTCGCGGGACGACCAGGTCGATCCAGACCACGTCGCCCGGGACGATCACGACCGCCGTGCCACCCGAGCGGCGCCGGACGACGTCCAGGCCGAGTGCACCAGCCCGGTCGAGCACGTCGTCACCGAGATGCTGGCTGCTGCCGACGACGAGCGCCGGTGCGCTGGGGTACATCGACCACAGCTCGGCCACCGCGTCCAGCGGTTGCGGGACGAGTCCGTGCAACTCCGCGACGGTCCCGTGCCGGTCGTGGCGCGTCCAGGTCACGCGCTGCGCTGGTCCTTGCACCACTGCAGGTAGTGGACGACGTCGGCCGCGGTCGGTGGGCGCTCACCGGTGCCGTCCTGGGTGTGGGCGCGGAACGCCAGGTAGCGCTGTGGCGGCCGCGGCAGGAACGGGCGCCGACGCCACCACCCCGGGGCCGCGAGGCGCAACGCCTGACGCACGGCGGTGGGCCACAGACCGGGGCGGCGGGCCACGCCGACGACGGCAGCGCGGGTAATCGACGGATCGTGCCGTGGCGCCATCGACGGCCCGTCAGGCCGCTGCTTCGCGGGCCAGGGCGGCGGCGCCGATCAGCGGTGCCGCCGGCCCGAGTTGCGAGGGCAGGATGCGAAACCCGGTGGTGAACGGCAGGCGGGCCCGGGCGGAGACCTCGACGTTCGCCGCGGTGAAGAAGGGTTCGCCGTAGTTGAGGGCGATCGCCCCGCCGACGACGGCGAGCCGCGCGTCGACGACCGCCGCGATGCTCGCCAGGGCCCGACCGACGAGCAGCCCCGAACGCTCGACGATCGCCGGCGACGCACGCAGCGGCGAGCGGCCGGTCTCGGCCTCGATCGCTGTGCCGGAGACGTATGCCTCGAGGCAGCCTCGTGCCCCGCACGGGCACTCGCGGCCACCTGGGTCGACGATCACGTGGCCGATGTGCCCGGCGTTGCCCAGCCGGCCGCGCAGCAGCTTGCCGCCGCTCAGGATGCCGCCGCCGACACCGGCGCCGAGCACCACCCCGACGAAATCGGTCTGCCCGGCCGCCGCGCCGCACCACGCCTCGCCGAGGGTCATCGCCTTGGCGTCGTTGTCCAGCACGACCGGCAGGTGCGTGATCCCCTCCAGCTCGGCGGCCAGCGGGAAGTCGACCCACGACGGGATGTGCAGCGGCGAGACGGTCCGGTCGGTCGGGTTCATCGGCCCACCGGAGCCGACGCCGCAGGCAACCGGGGGCTCGGGCGAGGCCGCGATCACCCGCAGGACGAGCCTGCTGACGGCGCCCCAGACGTCCCGCTGCGGCGTGCCGATGCGGTCGCGGACGAGCACGTCACCGGTGTCGTCGACCACCGCGGCAGCCAGCCGGGTCCCGCCGATGACGACGGCGAGATAGCACCGGGACATGCGTTGCACAGTACCGGAGCGACCGCGAATCCCCCGGTCGGCCCTCTACCCTTTCCGCCGTGACGATGACCAGCAACGCACCGGCGCGCACCTTCGCGTCCCTGTTCGAC
>CAZMHG010000498.1:0-2775 GCA_964565975.1 uncultured Ilumatobacteraceae bacterium
TCGCGGCGGACGATGGCGCCGGCGGCGACTGCAGCCTCGAAGGTGCCGTCGGTGTCCCAGAACGCGAGCGTCTCACGCTCCTGGCTGGGGAAGTCGGGTTGCGGCGGGACGTTCGGGTAGGTCACGGGTGGCTCCTGATCGGTTGGTCAGGGACGAGCCACGGCCCGCGATGCCACCCTGCTTGCCGCTGCCCACGGGCCCCGGCCACTCCGTTGCGCCAGCGATGTCGGGCTGGTCCCGTCCGGTTCTACTGAGCCGCGCCGCTGCAGCGGGTGGGCTGTTCTTCCGGAGGCTCGGAGGTGATCGCCTCGTCGTCGCCGTCGGCGGCCAAGCCTACCGGCCGGGCCACGACGCTTCGTCGTCCGTGTCGTCGTCCTCGAACGACAGCTCCAGGCTGTGCCCGACCGGCGTCGGCTCGAGCGGCTCGAGTGGCTCGAGTGGCTCGTCGACGGTGGTCGGCTCGTCGCCCATCGTCCCGTCGGAGACCGGATGCTCGCCCGTGGCCGCGGGCTCGGCCGCCGCTGTGCCCGCTGCCGGCGAGGCGTCGTCCGCGGTCGGCGTGTCCGAGGCCGACAGCAGCGGCCGACGGGCATCGGCCAGACCTGCCGGAGACCGCTCGGCAAGATCGAGCAGCGCGTCCGCGGCACGCCGGACACGGTCGCGCTGGGCAGTGATGTGCTGTTCGAGATGCTCGACGTCGGAGAGCAGGAAGTCGCGTCGGGCGAGCAGCGCCTGGACCTCGTTCTCGGCGCTGACGCGCTCGATCTCGACCTGGCGCCTGGCTTCGAGCCGCGCTTCGTCGAGCATCTTGGTGGTCTCGTTGCGGGCCTGGCTGACCTCGCTGGCGGCGGTGGCCTTGGCGTCGAGCAGCAGCGTCTCGGCGTCTGCCTTGGCCTGCGACACGGTGTGCTCGGCGGTCCGCTGGGCGAGGAGCAGGGTCTGGCTGATCGTCTTGGCGTCGTCGTCGGTGGCTCGCACGTCGGTGGAGGGCGCCGCCGCGGCCGGCGCGCGGGTCGCCGCGACGGGCACGGCGGGGGTCTCGGTGGCCGCCCGATGCTCGGCCGACTGGGTGAACTCGTGGAGCTTGCTGACCGCGGCGCGGGCTCGGGCCTCCATCGCCGTGGCCTGGTTCTGAGCCGACTCGATCGCCGCAGCGGCACGCTCGCGGAACGCGTCGACCTCGGCCGGGTCGTACCCCTTGCGGACGGTCCTGAAGGCGATCGTGCGGGCGAGGTTGGGGGTCAACTCCATGGGCGCCACCTTACCCGTACGCCCTGCGCGGCTCCGGCGACGTCACGCGCCCGGCCGGTGGACGCTGGGGGTCAGCGGTCGTGCGCCGCGCCGTACGGCTTGAGCAGGTAGACACCGGTGCCGACCTTCTCCATGCTGCCGTTGAGCGCGTAGCAGATGCCGCTGGCGAAGTCGATCAACCGGCGGGCGACATCGCGCTCGCAGCCCTCGAGGTTCATGATCACCGGCACGCCGTTCTTGAAGTGATCGGCGACCTCCTGGGCCTGCTCGAAGCGACGCGGGCGCACCGAGCTGGGCTCGGCGACGGGTCCGCCGTTCTGGCGAACCGGCTGCACCCGCGGGGCGTTGGCCGGACGGGGCTGCACGCTGGAGTCGTCCGGCGCGGGGGCCGGGCGACGCACGACGACGTCGGCGTCCCGCTGGGGGAACGTCGGACGCTGCATCTGACGGCTGGCGTCCTCCGGCTCGGTGTACCGCGCCGACGAGCGCCCGTAGTCGGCCTCACGGTCGCGCGGGTCGCGGTCCCGAGGATCACGATCCCGCGCGTCACGGTCCCGGTAGTCGCGGTCGCGGTAATCGCGGTCGCGGTAGTCACGGTCCCGGTCCGCCTGCCGACCGCGGGCTCTCGGGGCAGGCTCGGGCTCGACGTCGTAGTCGTCGTAGGCGTCATCGGGGCCAAGCCCGAGATAGTCCATGGCCTTCTTCCACATCGGGCGCAAACCTCCTGCGGCGAGGCTAGTCGCCACAGTGCGCCGACGGGCGCACCCCCCAGAACGCCAGGTGCGCCGAACGGCGCATCAGTGGGTCCGGGGACGGGTCCCGAACAGGGCGGTGCCGACACGTACCTCGGTGCTGCCCTCGCCGACGGCGATGTCGAGGTCGTCGCTCATGCCCATCGAGCACACCGCCAGGCCAAGGCGATCGGTCAACGCGCGGGTCCGGCGAAAGGCGCGCCGGGCGACGCCCCGATCGCCGTCGGTCGGGCCCATCGCCATCAGGCCTTCGACGTGCAGGCCGGCATCGAGCGCGTGGGCGTACAGCCCGTCGACCGTGCCCGGCGGGCAACCGAACTTGGTCGACTCGCCGGTGGCGTTGATCTGCAGCAGCACCCGCATTCCAGGCGTCCGCTTGGCCAACTCGTCCACCAGGCCGGCCCGGTCGACGCTGCTGACCACGTCGACCAGCCCGCGAAGGGCACGGACCTTGTTGGTCTGGAGGTGGCCGATGAAGTGGACAGGGATCGGCGCGGGCGACGCGGCGAACTTGTCGACGACCTCTTGTGCGTAGCTCTCCCCCACCGCGGTGAGTCCGACGCGCCCGGCAGCGTCGACCGCGGCCCGCGGGAAGGTCTTGGTGACCCCGACCACCCGCACACCGGCGCCCCCAGCGGCGGCGATGCGTTCGCGCAGATGGGCCAGGCGGTCGGCCAGTTCGGCGTCGGAGACGACCACGACCGGACGACCAGGACCGGGCATCGAGGCGGACTCCGCCGGGCCTGCCGGCGGACGGCTACGCGCTCGACGA
>CAZMHG010000499.1:0-2769 GCA_964565975.1 uncultured Ilumatobacteraceae bacterium
CTCGGCGCCGACCGCCACGAGGCCACCTGCGACGGTGCCCAGGCTCCACAACCCAGACAGTCGGTTCATCACCGGCCGCTCGCGGCGGGCGCTCACCACGGAGGCTTGGTAGTTCATCGCGACGTCGATGAACACGTCGAACCACATCAGCACGACCAGCCCGATGACAAGCACCACCGGTGACCGCGACATCCCCACGATCGGAAGTGCCGCGACATAGCAGCCGCCACCGACGACCATCACCCACCGACTCGAGACCCTCGCCAGCACCCGGGCCGTGAAGAGACTTCCGACGAGCGACGACAGATTGCCGATCATCAGCACCGCGCCGAGCATGCCGACCGTGAGACCGACCCGGTCGCGTACGGCGGGCAGTCGGGATGCCAGCGTCGCCCAGACCGCCCCATTCACGAAGAACTGCACCGCCAACGCTCGCAACGCCCGACGATCGCGACCGCTCACCACCGTCCCAGTCTGCAGCCGTCGTCGACGAGCGTCGTCGGGCCGTTCAGGACCGTGGTCATGATGCTTCGTTGCGTGTAGTTGCCGAGCGCAGCGTGTCGAAGAACGCCCGCTTCAGCGTCGAAGACGGGCCCCAGTTGACCGGGACGGCCTGGAAGCCGTTGCGGTAGTCACCGAGGGTTGGTGCGGGGTCGGGCCAAGTGGTGGTCGATCCGGGGTCGAAGTAGCCCCACGAGACGTGGGCGCGGAGTGCCGCCTTCATGTTGTTGTGGTCCTGGTCGAAGTCGAAGTTGTCGTCCTCGTTGACGACGATCGGCATCGGCCGGTAGCTGGCGCTGCTGCGGATCTGCTCGGCGAGCTCGCCGAGCCGGTCGGGGTAGGCCGTGCCGTTGCCGTGGATCAGCACGAAGTCGGCGACGCCGAGGACGTCATCGGTGACGAACACGGCATCGGGTGTTGTCGCTCGGAAGTACGAGACGTCCACGAAGCTGGAGCTGACGAGCAGGCGTCGCCCGTCCTTGTGCACGGACTGCGCCAGCGCGATCAGCTCGTGCACGTGCTCGCCGCGCATCAGGCGGCTGTGCTGGTACTCGTGGGGGATGTTGCACTCGTTGGCGATCTCCACAGCGACGTTCTGCCACCCGCCGTCGAGCACGAACTGGGCGGTGTCGCGAACCGCCCGGCGCACTGCGGCGTCGTCCGCGAGGCGCAGCTCCTGGCCTTGGTAGAACAGGTCCAGGATCACGACGAAGCCCCGCCGAGCCGCCTCGTCGAGGATCCGCCGCAGACGCTGGAAGTGGGCGGGGCGAAGCGAACCATCCGGCTCGTACCCGCCGCTGTCCCACGGTTGGTGCTTGCTGTAGCCCTGCGGGCTGCCGCCCTGCACGCCGATGGTGAAGGCGTCGAGCCCGTCGGCCCGCCACTGCGGCATCGCGGCGACGAACTCGTCGGTGTTGCGATCCGGGTCCCACACGCCGGTGTCGGGGTACGCCCATTGCCGACGGGTGTGCGGGTTCAGATCGTCGAAGACACCGTTGATCATCCGGCTGTTGAGGAGCAGTCCGTCCAACGGGATGCCGCCGAGCGAACGGCCCGCGTTGGCGATGGTGCCATCGATGACGAAGTCATCACCGGCGATCTCCAGCGTGGTCATGCGAACCCTTCCACGGCGTGCGGCACGTAGTGCTGCTCGAGGCGACGGATCTCGTGCTCGTCGAGTGGGAGGTCGACGGCTGCAATGGCGTCGTCGAGGTGGGTGAGGCGGGTGGCGCCGACGATGGGCGAGGCAACTGCCGGCCTGCTGAGCACCCACGCCAGGGCGATCTGGGCGCGGCCCACGCCGCCTGCTCGAACGTCGCTGGAGTGACCACCGGCGGACGTTGCTCCGGCCCATTCGAGCAAGTCCTTGTCGCCCGACACGACGACGGCGGCGCCGTGTTCACGCGCCAGGGCAACGATGTAGTCATCATCGGAGTCACGCGTCAACGATTCGATGACGACCGCGTCCTCGACGACGTCGGCGAGTGTCCGGATGGCACGCACGTAGCTCAGCGCGTCGTCGACGCTGATTCGCTTCGTGAGCCTCGGGCGAGTCAGGACACCCTCGACTTCCGCCAAGACGCCCTCGCCAACGATCAGCTCGAATGCGTCGCCGGTGAGCCAACGCTGAACGATTCGAGACGACGCTCCACGTTGGATCGCCGCCGACACGAACACGTTCGCGTCGAGGACTACTCGAATCGTCACGCTCGACGACGGTCCCGACGAGCAGCTCTCACTTCCTCGACCGACAGGTCCATCGCTTCGTCATCGGACATCTCCGCAGCCTGGACGGCTGAGTCGGCGAGCTTGGCCCGCACCGACCGCGAGTAGTACTCCCACGCCGCCTGCCGCGACATCCCCAATGCGGCACCCACCTGTTCCCAGGTGGCGCCCGCCTCACGCGCCGCCTCGATCGCACCCCGCCGCAGCACCCCGAGCTCGGACTCGCGACGCGCCAACTCCCGCAGGGCGTCGAGCGGATCGCTCGGCAGATGGTCCACATCCAGCAGCGACATGCTGTCAGGATATCTTGACAGGTGCGTCACGTGCAACGCCTCAAATCGGTCGCCCAGTCGCAGCCCGCTTCGAACCAACGGATGAGGCCCTCTATGGAGGACACCCACCTGAAAGACGTTGGCACGCCATTGCGAGCGGAGGGGTGAAAGACCAGCGAGCCACTCCGAAGAGTGGCTCTGACCTGGGCTTGCTTCGCAGCCCGTACGGGATTCGAACCCGTGCCGCCACCTTGAGAGGGTGGTGTCCTAG
>CAZMHG010000500.1:0-2766 GCA_964565975.1 uncultured Ilumatobacteraceae bacterium
GTTCGGTCTGTCCGAGACGCTGCCGCAGTAATCCGGCGGCCTCGGCGTGCTCTCCGGCGATCACCTGAAGGCCAGCTCGGACCTCGGCGTCCCGCTCGTCGGGATCGGGCTGCTGTACGACCAGGGCTACTTCCGCCAGCGCTTGAACGCCGACGGGCTGCAGGAGGAACGCTTCCCCGAGCTCGATCCGTACGGTCTGCCGATCCGCCGGACCGACGTACAGATCACCGTCGACGTCGCCGGCGACGCGGTCGCCGTTCGCGCCTGGGAGGTCAACGTCGGCCGGGTTCGGCTGTTCCTGCTGGACACCAACGTGGACGGCAACTCGGCGGACGGGCGCAGCATCACCGACCGTCTCTACGGCGGCGACGCCGAGCACCGCATCCGCCAGGAGATCATCCTCGGCATCGGCGGGATCCGCGTCCTGCGTGCCCTCGGCATGCACCCGCAGGCGTACCACACCAACGAGGGTCACGCCGGCTTCCTCGGCCTCGAACGCATCCGCGAGCGCATCGCCGAGGGCCTCACCTTCGACGAGGCCGTCGAGGCCGTCCGCCCGGGATGTGTGTTCACCACGCACACCCCGGTCCCCGCGGGCATCGACCGCTTCGACCGGGCGCTGATGGAGAAGTACTTCACCACCTACGCCGCGCAGTGCGGGATCAGCTTCGACCGGCTGATGCAACTCGGCCTGCGCGCCGACGAGCCGCACGAGTCTCGCTTCAACATGGCCGTGATGGGACTGCGCCTTGCCGGGCGGGCCAACGGTGTCGCCCAGCTGCACGGTGTGGTCAGCCGCGAGATGTTCAACGGTCTGTGGCCGGACACGCCACAGGGTGAGGTGCCGATCGGGGCGATCACCAACGGCGTGCACGCCCACACGTGGACCAGCGAGCACATCGACGCGCTGCTGTCCAAGAGCGTCGGCCCGGTGTGGGACGGCGCGGACGCGGCGTCATGGGCCGGCGTGCACAAGCTCGACCCTGCCGAGGTGTGGGAGGCCAGGGCCAAGGGCCGCGCCGAGCTGGTCGCGTTCGCCCGGGCCCGGCTCGGCGACAACGTGCTCAGCCCCGATGCGCTGACGATCGGCTTCGCCCGCCGGTTCGCCACGTACAAGCGGGCCACGCTGCTGCTCGGCCAGCCCGACCGGCTGCGCGCCCTGCTGCAGTCGGCAGACCGCCCGATCCAGTTCGTCTTCGCCGGCAAGGCCCACCCGGCCGACCAGCCGGGCAAGGAGCTGATCCAGCAGATCGAGGTCTTCGCCCGCCAACTCGACATCGGCTATCGCTTCGTGTTCCTGCCGGACTACGACATGGGCGTCGCCCGGCGCATGTACCACGGCTGCGACGTGTGGCTGAACACGCCGCGCCGCCCGCTCGAGGCCTGCGGGACGAGCGGGATGAAGTCCTCGCTGAACGGCGGGCTGAACTGCAGCATCCTCGACGGTTGGTGGGACGAGTGCTATGACGGCGAGAACGGCTGGGCGATCGCCTCGGCCGACGACGACCCGGATCTCGCCCGCCGCGACCAGCGCGAGGCTGTCAGCCTGTTCGGCCTGCTCGAGCGCGAGATCGTGCCGCTGTTCTACACACGCGACGGGCGCGGCCTGCCGATCGGGTGGATCGACAAGGTCAAGCACAACTGGTCGTCGCTCGGCTGGTACATCACCGCTGCGCGCATGGTCCGCGACTACACGACCGAGTTCTACGAGCCGGCCGCGGCGAGCGGGCGGCGGCTGACGGCCGACGGTGCGACGCGGGCCAAGGCGCTGGCGGCGTGGAAGGGCCGGGTGCGCGCTGCGTGGCCGAACGTCACGATCAACTCGGTCGACGTCGACACGGGCGCGGCGAGCGAGGGCGACCGGCGCACGGCGACGGCGTCGGTGGGCCTGGACGGGCTGAGCCCGGCCGACGTGGTCGTCGAACTGATCCACGGCGGCATCGACCGCGAGGGTCTGTTCGTCAACCATCCCGAGCACGTCGCCCTGGAGCACACCACCGGCGACCGCTTCGAGGGCACCTTCACGGTCGGCGAGGCCGGCCCGTACGGCGTCACCGTGCGCGTCCGGCCGGCGGACACCGACCTCACCAGCCCGGTCGAGATGGGTCTGATCACCTGGGCCTCGTAGGCCCTGGCCGCCGAGGTCAGTGGGCCGGTTCGAGGTCCTCACTGAGATCGAACTTGACGTACTCCTCGCCGGTGTCGACCCAGTCCTCGAACTGGATCACGCCCAGGTCCTCGAAGCGATGCCGCAGCCAGGCACCGTTGCGGTCGAGGAGACCGAGCTTCTTGCAGTTCGGCACGATCTTGGCGAACAGCATCGACTGGAACATCCGCCGCGTGGGGTCTTCGAGCACGAGGGGAAGGATGTCGCGGGTCTTGATGCCCATGCGCTCCCACACCTCTTGCTGCATGAACCGGTCGCGCATCCGCACCGAGGCTTCGAAGGCGAACTGCTGACGCTCGAGGATCTCGGCGTCGGTCATGCCCTCGTAGGCCTCCTTCAGGCTGATCACGCCGAAGGCCACGTGGCGGGCCTCGTCGCTCATCACGTACCGCAGCAGCTTCTTGAGCAGCGGCTCGTTGGTGATCTGGTGCAGGAAGCCGAACGCGGCCAGGGCGAGGCCCTCGACCATGATCTGCATGCCGAGGTAGGTCATGTCCCAGCGGCCGTCGGTGATGATGTCGTCGAGCAGCATCCGCAGGTGGGCGTTGATCGGGTACTCGCCGCCGAGCTTCTCGCGCAGGTAGCGGGCGAAGACCTCC
>CAZMHG010000501.1:0-2759 GCA_964565975.1 uncultured Ilumatobacteraceae bacterium
GTGGGAGAAGTCCACCATCAGCTTGCCCGGCACGCCGGACGAGGCCAGCTCCTTCAGCAGCAGCCGGGTGATCAAGAACCCGGACACGACGAAGAACACGTCGACGCCGACGAACCCCCCGGTCAACGCGCCAGGGGCGAGATGGAACACCAGCACGGCCAGCACCGCGATGGCCCGCAGGCCCTCGACGTCCGGCCGGAAGCCGTCGACCACCGTTCCCGCCAGCGCCCGCTGCACCGGCCCGGCAGGACCATCGGCGACACGGGCGGGCATCCAGCCCGATGGTAGCGATCACCTGCTCGGCCACCCGGGTGAGCCCGCCGGCCGACCAGACGCCGCCGCTCAGTAGTCGAGGCTGTCCAGCGCGGAGGGCCCGCCGTGGCGGACGTACCACTCGAACCCGTAGACGTCGGCGAACGAGCCGCGCGGCAACGCGAACATCTCGCTGTCCGCCGGCAGTTGGCTGGCGTGCGCGGCGAGCGCCGCGCGCTTGGTGTCGCACACGTCGCGCACGTCGACCGTGAGCGAGATCTCGACGGACGGCATGCCGATCGGGGCGGTGTTGCGCGAGCCGACGTCGATGCCGAGCAACGAGTTGACGGCGTGGCCGACGACGTGCGTCTCCACGAAGTGCAGGTACTCCCGATCGACCGTGACCATGTAGCGACCCGCTGCTCCGCACCGGGCGGCCGCGGCCATGCCGGCGCGGTGGGCGACGAGATGGTCGGGATGGCCGTAGATCCCGTTCGCGTCGTAGGTGACCACCGACGTTGCACCGGCGGCGAGGCATGCCGCGCCGAGCCGTTCGACGACGTCGGCCTCGGCGGCACGGATCAGCGCGCCCGGCTCGGCGGACTCGCCGAACAGCCCGCTGTCGTCGTAGCCGATGTCGACGTACTCGGCACCGAGCAACGCACACGCGGCCAGGCACTCCGCTCGGCGCGTCGCGGCCAGGGGAGAGCACGGCGTGGGCGCACCACTGGTCAGCACGGCGACCACGCAGCGGTGGCCGAGCGCCGCCAGCCTGGCGACGGTACCGCCGGTGAAGATCGTCTCGTCGTCCGGGTGGGCGTGGACGAACACGAACGTCTCCCGGCCCGACACGGCGACGACGGTACCCGGCGGCTACCGGCGCGGCGACACCGTCGGGAAGGAGACCACCGCGCGACACCCCTGCCGCACCGTGGCCGCGTGTTCCCCGGTGCGGCGCTGGCTCCCGCGCGCGGCGCGTCCGGCTCGACACCGTGGGACCGGCCCTACGCTGCTCAGATGGCCGCACTGCAGCACGCCGAATCCGCACACCGCGCCCGGTGGGGAACGCCGCACCTGGTGGCCCGCGGTCCCGGACGGGTCAACCTGATCGGCGAGCACACGGACTACAACGACGGGTTCGCCCTGCCGATGGCCCTGCCGTTCGAGACCGTCGTCGCCCTGTCCAGCCACGGCGATGCCGAGCACGACCCGATCGAGGTGGTCTCCGAGGGGTTCGGCGAGCTGACCTACCTCCCCGGCGCGTGGCCGTGCGACGTGCCCGAGTGGGCTCGCTACGTCGTCGGCGTGGTCGAGCTGCTCTCCGCGCGCGGCATCCCGTGCGGCGGCTGGCGGGCGGCACTCGCCGGCGACGTTCCCTCCGGCGCCGGCCTGTCGTCCTCGGCGTCGCTGGAGGTCGCCCTCATCACGGCACTGCTCGGGCGCGCCGGCATCACCTGGCCGGCCGTCGAGGTTGCCCGGGTCGGGCAAGCCACCGAACACCAATTCGCCGGCACGCCGTGCGGGCTGATGGACCAGTACATCTCCGCGGGCGCGGTGGCCGGCGCGGCAAGCCTGATCGACTTCAGGACCTTCGACGTGCGCACCGTTCCCGTGCCCGACGACGTCGTGGTGGCGGTGATGGACACCGGCACACGCCGGCGCCTGGCCGAGGGCCGCTACGCCGAGCGGCGCGACAGTTGCACGAGGGCAGCGGCAGCACTGGGCCTGACCAGCCTGCGCGACGCCACGCCGGACGTGCTGCCGGCGATCTCCGACGAGGTCGATCGTGCCCGCGCCCGGCACATCGTCACCGAGAACCGCCGCACGCTCGACTGCGCCGACGCGTTGGCCGTGGGCGATCTGGCCACTGCAGGCGAGGCCTTCGACGAGAGCCACGCGAGCATGCGCGACGACTTCGCGATCTCCTCCCCCGCGCTCGACGCGCTGGTCGCCGCAGCGCGCCGGGCGCCCGGCTGCATCGGCGCGCGCATGACCGGCGGCGGCTTCGCCGGCTGCGCGGTGTCCCTGGTGGAGCGCGGGGCCGCCGAAGCGTTCCGCTCAGCCGTCATCGCCTCGGGTGCGGCGACCGACGTGTGGATGTGCACGCCGGCGCCGGGCGCCGCTCTGGTGCCCAGCGCCGGCTGACGGCTTAAGCCCGGTATGTCCGGCGGCTGATCAGGGTCGCCGCCCCGCCGATCAGCACGATCGCCAGGGCCCATCCCAGCGTCCCACCGACGTCGTTGCCGGTCGACGGCAGGGTCGGCAGCGTGGTGCTCGTTGTCGACGACTCCGACGAGACGATCGTCGTGGTGGTCGTCGCCGCCACGGTGGTCGTCGTGGACGGCAGCGTCGACGAGCCCGGCGAGACCTCGGTCGTCGTGGTGGTCCCGGCCTGCGTCGTCGTGGTCACCGGGATCGTCGTCGTGGTCGTCGTCTCCGGCACCGTCGTGGTGGTCGTGGTCGTCGTCTCCGGGATCGTCGTCGTCGTGGTGGTCGTCGTCTCCGGG
>CAZMHG010000502.1:0-2757 GCA_964565975.1 uncultured Ilumatobacteraceae bacterium
GTGCGCGCCCCGAGGTCGAGGCCGATGGGGCTGGCCAGCCGGCTCAGCTCGGTGGCCCAGACCTTGCCGCCGCCGATCACGACCGAGGGCCGAGGCACACCGCGTCGCAGGTGCGATCGGGCACGCGACGGCCGTCCTCGCGCGGAGCGTCGAGCACGGCCCGCTCCCGCCGCGCCGCGCCCGGGAGGGGGCCGGGCGCCGCAGCGGCGGGAGCGGGAATGGCCATGAGCACACGGTAAACGTGCGGCGTGACGGCGATGTTCGCCGCCGATGAACGGCGTGTGAACCGGTGGTCAGCGCTGTCGCGAGGAGAACACCGCGTCGAGCTGCGGGATCCGCTCCCGGTAGCCGGCGAGCAGCTGGCGGGCGACGGTGACCGAGTCGACGAGCGGGTGCAAAGCGAACGCTTCCACGGCGAGCGCCTCGGATCCCTCGGCGGCGGCGCGGATCGTCAACCGCTCCACCGCCTTGACCTGCTGCACAAGGCCCAGCTCCGCACCGCGCAGCGGCGACACGGCCATCGGCAGCGCTCCGTGTGCGTCGACCGAACAGGGCACCTCGACCACGGCGTCGGCGGGCAGACCGGGCAGTGCCGATCCGTTGCGCACGTTGAGGATCAGCGTCGACGGCTCGCCGCGGGCGATTGCCGCCATCACCGCGAGGGCGACGCCTTCGTACCCGCCGTCGTCGACGTCCTGCGCGTGGCGCTCGTCGGTGGCGGCACGTGCTTCGGCCATGTAGGTCGCGTTGCGCTCCATGCGCACCCTGTCCCATGCCGCCAGCGCGCCGGCCGGCAGCGTCGCCACGGTCCGGTAGAACTCGGCCTGCTGGGCCAGCAGGAACTCGCCCCGCGACTGCGCGCTGCCCCGGATCGCGGCGATCGCGTCCCGCGTGAAGTAGTAGTAGAACAGGTACTCGTTGGGAATCGTTCCCAACGACTGCAGCCACGCCGCGCCGAACAGCTGACCCTCCTCGGTGGGCGCCAGCGCAGCGTCGTCGGCGATCAGGCGCGGCAGCATATCGCCGCCGTCGAGGCCGAGCCCCTGCAACCAACCGAGATGGTTCAACCCGGCGTAGTCGACCACCGCGCCGGAGACGTGCAACGCGCGCTGGGCGCGGCGGGCAAGCCCCATCGGCGAGTCGCAGATCCCGATCACCCGCTCGCCGAGCACGGCCTGCATCGCCTCGGTGATCATCCCCGCCGGGTTGGTGAAGTTGATCACCCACGCGCCCGGGCAGCGCTGCCGGATGCGCGCGGCGATGTCGAGGACGACCGGCAACGTGCGCAGGCCGTAGGCCAGACCGCCCGGCCCGGTCGTCTCCTGGCCGAGCACGCCGAGGTCGAGGGCGACGCGCTCGTCGGCGACTCGTGCCTGCAGCCCGCCGACGCGGATCGCCGAGAAGACGAAGTCGGCGCCGTCGAGAGCCCGGTCGAGGTCGGTCGTCGGGTCCACCCGCGGCGGCCGCGCCTGGCCGTCGGCCATCTCGCGCACGACCCGGGCGATCGCCTCCAGGCGGTCGCCGTCGCCGTCGTACAGGGTGACGTGGTCGACCCGCGGCGTGGCCGTGTCGCGCATCACGGCGCGGTACACCAGCGGGACACGGAACCCACCACCGCCCAGCACCGTCAGCTTCACGCTCGCCGACCGTACCCATCCGGCCATGGCATGCTCGAATAGGGCGCATCGGTCCAGACGAAAGGCGGCGGACCATCCCAGACCTCGTGTTCGATCCACTCGCCCGCAACCGCGAGCCCGACTCCCCTGCGTTCGACGTGTTCCTGTGGGGCACGGTGTTCCTGGACATCATCTTCGCCGGGCTGCCCAGCGCACCGGCACCGGGTACCGAGGTGTGGGCCGAGGGCATGGCCTCGTGCCCCGGCGGCATCGCCAATCTCGCCGTGGCGACTAGCCGCCTCGGCCTGCGCACGTCGCTCGCCGCGGCGTTCAGCGACGACGACTACGGCGACTTCTGCTGGCGCACGCTCCGCGAGCAGGAGCACATCGACCTCGGCTCGGCGCAGCGGTTCGCCGACTGGCACAGCCCGGTGACGGTGTCGCTGTCGGTCCACCGCGACCGGAGCATGATCACCCACGCCCACCCGTCGCCGCTCACGGCCGACGAGATGATCGCGACGCCACCGCCGACCCGGGCGGTGATCGTCGATCTGGCCGATTCCGCTGCGCCGGGCGACAACACGCTGCCCGCGTGGGTCGACATCGCCCGCGCCAAGGGCGCGCTCGTCTTCGCCGACGTCGGCTGGGACCCGAAGCAGGAGTGGGACGCCGGGCTGCTCGACCGGCTCGGATCGTGCGACGCGTTCATGCCCAACGCGGTCGAGGCGATGTCGTACACGCGTACCTCGACACCGCTCGCCGCGCTGTACGCCCTCGCCGACCGGGTGCCGCTGGCCATCGTGACCAACGGCGCCGACGGCGCGATGGCCATCGACTCCACGACCGGCGAAGAGGCGCAGATGCCGGCGTTGCAGATCACACCGGTCGACCCCACTGGCGCCGGCGACGTCTTCGGCGCCGCGGTCGTGATGGGCACGTTGGCCGGCTGGTCGTTGCCGAACCGCTTGGCCTTCGCCAGCTTGTGCTCTGCCTTGGCCCTGCAGCAGTACGGCGGGTCGCTCGCTGCGCCGGGCTGGGGCGACGTCGTCGACTGGTGGGATCTGCTCACCGCCGTCACCCACCCGTCCGGGTACGAGCGGGCGCTGCTGCGCCGCTTCTCGTTCCTGCGCGAGATCGCCCC
>CAZMHG010000503.1:0-2753 GCA_964565975.1 uncultured Ilumatobacteraceae bacterium
TGCCGATCAGGTCGAGCACGCTGGGGTACACACCGTGGTCGACGAGGTTCGCTGCAGGTGACATCACTGGACTCCAACCGATCGCCGGAGCACGGCCATTCCCATCTCCGGCAGGTATCCGACAAACCCGATCATGACGATCGACAATCGTACTGCCGGCAGGCCGGATGACGTCGGCTTGACACTGTCCGTGAGCCATCAGCCGCCGTCAGCCGCCGTCAGCCGTCAGCCGTCAGGCGTCAGCCGTCAGCGACGGAGATCGGCACCTCGGTGATCGTGCCGTCGACGATGCGGTAGGCGCGCGACTCGGGCACGGTCCGCTTGAGGCTGACGATCACGTAGGTCCACGTCGGGTCGGGCGCCTGGGCGACGTCGGTCGGGCTGGGGTACGGCTCGGTGTGGGTGTGGCTGTGGACCACGCCGATCACCTCGTGGCCGACGGCTTGGGCAGCACGCTCGGCGCGAAGCAGCTCGATGGCCGGCACCGTGTACACCTTGGCCGACGCGGCCTCGTTGGTGCACGGCACGTAGCCCGCAGCCGTCACCGTCGCACCGTTCGTGCCGGTGAGCAGCCCGCACATCTCCAGTGGGTACTCGGCATAGGCCTGGCTGGCAATCGCGTCGAGATGCTCGGCGCGCAGCACAATCCCCTCCATACGCCGCGAAGCGTACCGGTACCCTGAACGGCCGTGTCCGCAAAGGCTTCGACCAAGGCGACCGGCCAGGCCGGTGGCCGCGACGGCAGCAAGCTCGTCGTCGCGTCGAACCGTCGCGCCCGTCACGACTACGCGATCGAGGACTCGATCGAGACCGGCATCGTCCTGCAGGGCAGCGAGGTCAAGGCGATCCGTGACGGCCAGGTCAAGCTGGCCGACGCCTACGCACGCATCATCCGTGGCCAGGTGTGGCTGGACGGGGTGCACATCCCGCCCTACCAGTTCGCCCACGGCATCGGGGCGCACGACCCGGACCGGGCGCGCAAGCTGCTGCTCCACCAGCGCGAGATCGAACGGTTGCAGGCGCGCATCCAGACCGAGCGTCTGTCGCTCGTCCCGTTGGCGTTCTACTTCCGCAACGGCAAGGTCAAAGTCGAGCTGGGCATCGGCGTGGGCCGCCGCAAGGGCGACAAGCGCCAGGCCCTCGCCGAACGAGACTCGAAGCTGGAGATCCAGCGCGCCATGGCCCGGCACCGCAAGGGCGTCGACTAGGCAGCGAACAGCCGTTCAGGCCGGGCGGTCCGAGGGCGAGTACGGGGTCGAGGACGTGTCGTCGACGAAGCGATCGATCAGCTCGGCGAACCGCCGCCGGTCCGCCGCGGACCAGGCGCGCAGGGCGCGGTGCAGGTGCGCGGTGCGGACGGCCTCGAAGTTGTCCGACAGGTTCCGTCCGGCGTCGGTCGCGTCGAGGATCACGCTGTTGCCCGGCCCGGCGGAACGGGTGATCAGGCCGGTGCGTTCGAGCGCGGCGATCTGCCGGCTCACCGCGCCGGCATCCATCCGTGCCCGCCGGGCGATCGCCCCGAGCGGGGCCGCCCCACCGCTGACGGTGGCGCGCAGCACATGCATCTCCTGCTGCGACTCGGTCACCCCGGCGATGGCCGCGGCCAGTGCGTAGGTGCGACGGTTGGCCATCAGCCGTTGCAGCCGGCCGAGCGCCGACGACAGCGCGGCCAGCTCGGCGTCCTGCGACCCAACCTGCTCCGGCGGCGGCGCGGACGGCTCGACTCGTGGTGCCACGCCGGATCAGCGCATGAACGCCGGGCTGGTCGCCCCTGCGGGAACGGCGTCGGAACGAGTGGCGACCTCGCCCACGGTCGGGCCGAACTGGGCACCGAGCTGGTCGAGCTTGGACAGGTCGAAGCCGTACACCTCGGCGATCGTGCCGCTCAGCAGTTGGCGCATCTCGGCCTCGGTGAAGTCGTAGAACGAGCGGCTGAGCGACTCCTTGGAGAACGGGTAGGTGGCCTCATGGTGCGGGTAGTCGCTGCCCCACATCACCCGTTCGACACCGATCTGGCGGATCGCTTCGGCCTCGGCCCGCCCAGGGAAGCTGGCGGCGATGTAGCAGTTGCGGTTGAAGTACTCGGTCGGCGTCATGGTCAGCCTGGTCTCGAGGTCGGCACCGAGCTCGCCGATTCGCCCGTTGGCCATCTGCGCAGCGATCTGGTCCATGCGCTCCAGCGCCGGCGGAAGCCAGCCGGCTCCCTGTTCGGTCATCACGAACCTGATGCCGGGGTGGCGCTCGAAGACGCCGCTCATCAGCAGGTGCCACAGCGTGCGGTTGGCGTAGAAGCCGGCCTCGAGCACGTACATCACCGTGGAGATCTTGTACGGCCCGAAGCTGGGCACGCCCGTCGCGCCGGAGTGCACGGTGAGGACCAGTCCCGTGTCGGCGACGGCCTGCCACAACGGTTCGTAGTTCGGGGAGTACAGCGGTTCGATCCAGGGCGTGTCCGGCGCGACGCCGGGCAGCAGGATGCCCCTCATCCCGTGCTCCTTGGCCCAGTGCACGCCGGCGACCGCATCGTCGATGTCGTTCAGGAAGATCTGGCCGAGACCGACTCGTGCCGCAGGGTCGGCGGCCACGAAGTCGACGAGCCACCGGTTGTGCGCCTGCACGCCGGCCAGCCGCCGGGCGTAGTCCTCCGGCTTGGGGGCCGGCGCGATCGTCGAACCCGTCGGGAAGAACGGGGGAACCGTGTTGGGGAAGACGACCTCGCCGACGACACCGTCCTCGTGCAGTTCGCGGATTCG
>CAZMHG010000504.1:0-2751 GCA_964565975.1 uncultured Ilumatobacteraceae bacterium
CGCGTCGGCCAGGATCAGACGTCCCTCGGCGTCGGTGTTGTGGATCTCTGCGGTCTTGCCGTTGCGGAAGCGCAGCACGTCGCCCAGCTTCAGCGCGCTCCCCGAGGGCATGTTGTCGGTGCACGCCATGAACCCGGTGACCCGGTTGGGGCATCCGAGCTCGGCCAGCGTGGACATCGCCGCCAGCACGGCCGCCGCGCCGCTCATGTCGAGCTTCATCGAGATCATGCCGTCGCTCGTCTTCAGGCTCAGACCGCCGGAGTCGAACGTCACGCCCTTGCCGACCAGGGCCAGGTGGGCCTTCGGGCGCGGCGGCGTGTAGGTCAGCTTGACCAGCCGCGGCGGCGCGGTGCTGCCACGGTTGACGCCGATGATCCCGCCGCAGCCCATGGCCTGCAGCTGATCCCTGTTGAACACCTGGATGCCCAGGCCCGTGCCGGTGGCGACCGTCGCCGCCCAGTCGGCCAGCTGCGCGGCCGACATGTCCGAGCCCGGAGTGTTGGCCAGGTCGCGGGCCATCACCGTGGCACCGGCGGTGACCGTGCCGCGCTCGACGCCGGCAGTGACCCCTGCGTAGCGCGCCGGCGCGGCGACCAGCGACACGCTCTGCAGGGTGGCGACCTTCGGCGCCGACTTGTAGCGGTCGAAGCGGTACGCGGCCAGGTGCGCGCCTTCGGCGACGGCCGCGCCTGCGGCGGCTGACGGAACGCCGTCGAGGTTGGCCAGCGTGGTGGCCACCGATGGCCACGGCGAGGCAGCCCGGACCAGCGCACCCGCGGCGGTGCGCAACGTGGCCGCGTCGAGCCGCTCGGGCTCGCCGATCCCCACGGCGATCGCCACCGGCGTCACGCCGTGGTTGACCACGACCTGACCCGGCTTGCCGTCGAACCCGGCGGCGGTGAGCGCGGCACGGGTCAGGCCGAGCGCCCGCGGCACCGGGCCATTGGTGCCCACCGGGTACCCGATCGCGGTGGCATCGGGAGGGCTGGTCTTGGCGACGGACACGGTGAGCGACATGGCCGCCAGTGTGGCAGGTCTCCGGCGACGAGGTGCTTGCCGTGCCCGGTCCGAACCTTCCGAACCGTCCGAATCGTCCGGCTCCGTAGGCTTGGCGCAATGGACATCGTTGCGTGGATCGCGGTCGGGCTGCTCGCCGGGTTCCTGGCGCGCTGGATCGTCAAGGACGATCGTGCCGGGTGCATCTACACGATCGCCGTCGGCGTGATCGGCGCGCTGATCGGCGGGGCGCTGATGAAGGCCGCCGGGAAGAAGGGCGTCGACCAGTTCGACCTGCGATCGGTGCTGGTCTCCGCGCTCGGGGCGGTGGTCCTGCTCCTCGTTCTCCAAGCGCTGGGCGGTCGCCGCCGGCGCTAGCCTCGGCCGGCCCCAGCACGGGCTGTGCTGGCGGGATTGCCGGGGCCAGCCAGCCGCGACGGTGTCAGCCGAGCAGGGCGGCGACGCGATCCTTCGGCCGGCCGATGATCGCCGTGTCCTTCGTGACGATCAGCGGGCGTTGCATCAGTTGCTTGTGCTTGCCGAGCACGGCGACCACCTGGTCTACGGTCGCCACGTCCGCGTCGGTCAACCCGAGCTTTTCGAACTGTGCGTCACGGCGGACCAGATCGGTGACCGGGTCCTGCAGCTTGGCGATGATCGCGCGCAACTCCGCTTCGGTCGGTGGGTGCTTGAGGTACAGCACCACCTCGGTGTCGGCCCCCAGTTCTTCGGCGATGCGCACGGCATGGTTCGACGAGTTGCAGTTCGGGTTGTGGTAGATCGTCGCCTTGGCCATCTGGCCAACCTAGTCGCACCCCTTGCGTACCGTGCGGGTCGGCTTCCCCGCCGAACCGTCGAAGCGAGGAAGCCGTGCCCCAACCCCTGCCACCCCGTCAAGGTCCGCTGGTCACTCGTGCCCAGATCGTCCAGCTCGCGGTGTCCTGCGCCGGGTCGCGGTCACGCGACGCGGCGGTGTTCATCCCCGTCGATGCCAACCGCTGCGGCTCGCTGTGCGTGGTGGTCGAGCGGACCACGGATCCCGACTCCTTCTTGGACGCGCTCGAGTACGTGGTGCCTCGGTTCGTGCCGGCCGGCCTGGACAACCTGTTCGTGGTCACGATCCGGCCGAACCTGCCCACCGACCCCGGCGACGTCGACCGCTGGTTCGAGGCGGCCGATGCCGTCGCCGCATACGGCGGCCAGCTGTTCGATTGGCTCGTGGTCTCCAATCGCGGCGTCAGCGCGGTGGGCGACGTCGCGCTCGGGTTGCCCCCGGACCCGCTGCCGGACGACGCCTCAGTGGTGGCAGCCGCACCCTGCGCCGCATCCGCGCGCAGCTGCTGGGGCCGGCGCCGGCGATGACGTCGACGCACCACCCCCGACGCTGGCGAACATCGACAAGCGGCGCATCGCGCCGGTGTGGCCGGCCGGGCAGGTCGCCGGATCGTTGGCCTGGCTCATCGACCGGCGGAGCTCGAAGTCCGCCTCGCACACCTTGCATCGGAACTCGTACAGCGGCACCGGCGCAGTGTACCCACGGAGTGCACTGTGGTTGACTGGTCGCCATGGCTCAGCTGGCGCCAAGCACCACCACCGTGGAGGTCATCCCGGACACCGAGCAGGTGCTCGAGCCGGGCCAACCCAGCGCAGCGCACATCGTCAAGACCGAACCCGGCGAGAACGCCGCGGCGAAGGTGCTCGAGGCGCGCGTCTTCGGCACACCGCTCGAAGCGTTGTGCGGCTACGTCTGGGTGC
>CAZMHG010000505.1:0-2735 GCA_964565975.1 uncultured Ilumatobacteraceae bacterium
CCGACATCGCCGACTACGCCGCACCACGCTGGTTCTGCATCGCCGTGCTCGTGCGCGAGGTGCTCGTCGCCGTGCTCATGGTCACCGCGACGCTGGTGTTCAAGATGGAGCGCTTCGACGTCACCTGGTGGGGCAAGACGGCCACGTTCCTGCTGATGTTCGCGATCCCCGGTTTCCTGCTCGGGTCGTCGGACATCGCCGGGCACCACGGGTTCCAGGTCGCCGCCTGGATCATCGGCATCCCCGGACTGATCCTCAGCGTGTACACGGCGATCCTCTACCTGCCGATGATCCGGGCCCACATCGGCAAGCGAGGCGCAGCAACGTGAAGGCCGTGATCATGGCCGGCGGCGAGGGCACTCGCCTTCGCCCGCTCACCTCGACGGCGCCCAAGCCGATGCTCCCGCTGGCCAACCGCCCGATGATGGAGCATGTCGTCAACCTGCTGCGCGAGCACGGGTTCGACGAGATCGTCGTCACGGTTGCGTTCCTCGCGAACCACATCAAGGCCCACTTCGGCGACGGCAGCGAGTTCGGCGTGCGGATCTCGTACGCCGAAGAGCCCGTACCGCTCGGCACCGCGGGCAGCGTGGCCAACGCCCGGGCCCGTCTGGACGAGACGTTCCTGGTGATCAGCGGCGACGTGCTGACCGACATCAACCTCACCAGCATCCTGGAGTTCCACCGCTCCAAGGGGGCCGTCGCCACGCTCGGGCTGACACCCGTGGACAACCCGCTGGAGTTCGGCATCGTCATCACCAACGAGGACGGCACGATCGAGCGGTTCCTCGAGAAGCCGACCTGGGGCCAGGTGTTCAGCGACACGATCAACACCGGCATCTACGTGCTCGAGCCGGAGGTTTTCGACTACATCCCGCTGGGACGCTCGGTCGACTTCAGCGGCGAGGTGTTCCCCGCGCTGCTGCGCGATCGCAAGCCGCTGTACGGCGCGGTGGTCGACGGGTACTGGGAGGACGTCGGCACGCTCGAGGCGTACCTCAGCGCCCACCAGGACGTGCTCGACCAGAAGGTGCGCGCCGCGGTCCCGGGGTTCGTTGTCAACCAAGGCGTGTGGTTGGGGGAGGGCGCCGAGATCGCCGAGACGGCCACCGTGGTCGCCCCGGCGATCATCGGCCCCGGCTCCACCGTCGGCCCCGGCTGCCACATCGGCGAGTACACGGTGCTCGGTCGCAACGTGCGGCTGCGCGGCGACGCGCACATCGAACGGTGCGTGCTACACGACAACATCTTTGCCGGCAGCAGGTTGAACGCACGCGGTGCGATCATCGGCCGCCACGGCAACATCCGCGACAACGTGCGCATCGACGGCGGCGCGGTGATCGGCGACGAGGTGTTCATCGGGTCCGAGGCGGTCATCGGGCAGGGCGTCAAGATCTTCCCGTTCAAGACGGTCGAGGACGGCGCGGCCGTCAACTCCAGCATCGTCTGGGAGAGCAAGGGTGCGCGCAGCCTGTTCGGACGCGACGGAGTGACCGGCCTGGCCAACGTCGACGTCACCCCCGAGCTCGCCGTGAAGGTCGGCATGGCCTACGCCACCTCGCTGCAGAAGGGCGCCACGGTCGTCACCTCGCGCGACTCCAGTCGCGCCGCACGAATGCTCAAGCGTGCGTTCATGGCCGGGCTGAACGCCGCGGGCGTGCAGATCCTCGACCTCGAAGTGGCCAGCGTCCCGGTGACGCGATTCCTGACGCGCTCGCCGCGGGCCAGCGCCGGGCTGACGATCCGGCTGCGCGACAACGACGCCGATCAGGTCGTCGTGCGTTTCTTCGACCGCGCCGGCATCGACATCACCGAGGACGCGCAGCGCAAGATCGAGCGCCTGTTCCAGCGCGAGGACGCACGCCGGGCACTGGCCGAGGAGATCGGCGACATCCAGTTTCCGCCGCACGCCTTGGAGGAGTACGCGATCGCGCTCGAATCGACCGTCGAGCCGGCGGCGATCCGCTCCCGCACGTTCAAGCTGGTCACCGACTACACCTTCGGCGCCGCCTCCACCGTGATGCCGCGGCTGCTCGGCAAGCTCGGGGCAGACGTGCTGGCCGTCAATCCCTACGTGTCCACCGCCAGCAGGCTGGCGTTCGACCGGCAACAGGCGCTCGAACGCCTCGCCGGGCTGGCCCGCGCCTCGGGCGCCCACCTCGGCGCGCTGATCGACGCCGGCGGCGAGAGCCTGACGCTGGTCGACGGCAGCGGCCGGGTCCTCAGCGACACGCAGGCGATGCTCGCGTTCGTCGAGCTGATCCCGCCGCACCTGGTCGGCGACCAGATCGCCCTGCCGGTCAACCTCACCGAACGCGCCGCGGACATCGCCCACGCCCACGGCGTGCACATTCGCCACACCAAGATCTCGGCCCCGGCGCTGATGGCCGCCGCCCAGCAGCCCGGTGTCGGCTTCGCCGCCGATGGCGACGGCGGGTTCATCCTCCCGGGCTTCCTGCCGGCGTTCGACGGGTCGGCCGCGCTGCTGAAGATGCTCGACCTGCTGGCCCGCACCGAACGCACCCTCGAAGAGGTCGTCGACGGCCTGCCACGCGTCAACATGGTGCACGAGACGGTGGTCACGCCGTGGGACCAAAAGGGCATGGTCATGCGCACGTTGATGGAGATCAGCGGGCGCGAGCAGGAACTGGTCGACGGCGTGCGGGTCCGGCTGGGCGACAGCTGGGTGGTGGCCCTACCCGACCCGGAAGAACCGCTCACCCATCTGTGGGTGG
>CAZMHG010000506.1:0-2734 GCA_964565975.1 uncultured Ilumatobacteraceae bacterium
CGCTGTGGGCGCCCTTGTCGTCGCTCCAGCGGCCGGGGCCGACGGCGAGGACTTCGCCTTGCTGCGGCTTCTCCTTGGCGGTATCCGGGATGACGAGACCGGAAGCAGTGGTTTGCTCGGCGTCGTTCGGCTTGACGACGATGCGATCATCGAGCGGCTTGAGGTTCATTGGTGCAGGCCTCCGTTGGCTGTGGGCACTCTGGTCTGATGGCGGCCGAGCGATCCGCAGACCGTCCGTCCGAGCGTTAGCACTCTGCTCGCGCGAGTGCCAATGCTAGGCCGCGAGGGCGGCAGTTAGCAACCGACCAGGGAGAGTGCTAATGGACGTCGGTCTACACTGACCGCGTGCGCGAACCCGGGGGGGCCGGTACCCCGCCTCCGTCGAAACCTGGCCTGCGGGTGGACATCGCGCGACCGCGCTCGCCTCGGCGTTCGATCAGTTTGGCGGCGCTGGCCGGTGTGGTCGCGCTCGGCGCCGTGGTCGTGCCGCCGATGCTGTCCAACCCCCGCCAGGAGCGTGCGGTCGAAGTCGACGGCCGGACGTGGCTGTCGGTGTCGTGGGCGACGGGCCCGCAACTGGTGCTGGCCAACGGCATCACCGGACTGGTCGAGGCCCAGGCGGCCAGCCCGGCCACGCTCCCGCAGAGCCCGCGGTTCGTCGCCTCGGACCACGTCCGCACGCTGCTGCGCGACGACAGCCGCCTGGTGCTGCTCGACGACGGCACGCATCAGGCGACGATCGCCCCGCTCGACGCGGCGGCCGGCGTGACCCTGGCGCACGACGCCGTGCTCACGTCCGGCGCGTCGTTGACGCTGGCCCCGGTCGCCGCCGACGGCAGCCTGCGCCCGGCTGTCGCGATCCCCAACGCCGGGACGGCAGTCGCCGGCGCGCCACCTGTGGTCGACGCAGACGGCGAGGCGTGGGTACTGCGCGACGTGGGCTCCACCCGGCGGCTGATGCGCATCGCCGCCAACGCGCGCATCGCGTCCAACGAACCGGCCGACGGTGCCGAGCGTCTGTTGATCGTCGACGGGCACGTGCGCGAGGTACGCGGCTCGACCACCGCGTTCGTCGGCGGCGACACGGCGACGGCGTCGCTCGGCTCGCGCCCGCCGGACGTGGTCGACGCGTCCGACGGCGTGTGGGCCGCGCCCGACGGCACCACCGTCAGCATCCGGCGCAACGGCGTGGTCAAGCCGACCGAGGTCGGCACGACGGTCAGCGCCGTCGGCGTGTGGAACGGCAGTGTCTGGGGGTCGAGCGCGGCGGGGGTGTTCTCCGTCGACGCCGCCGGCCAGGTCCATGCGGTGCCGGCGTTCGACAGCAGCGCGCGCATGTTCGTCGACGGCGGTCGGCTGTGGTTCGTCAGCGGCTCGTCCGCCGCTGCGGTCGACCGCTTCCAGGACGTCACCGTGTTCCACATCGCCACGGCGACGGTGAGCCTGTGTCCCGGCGACTGCTCGCCCGAAGCGATGCAGCGCTACCTCGATCAGCAGATCAGCCAGGCCTCGAACACGTCGACCACGGTCCAGCCCCAGCCCGGCGGCACGCAGGCGGCGACCCAGCCCGAGCTCACCCTGCCGCCCGTCCAGCCCCCGTCGGTGACGACCACGACGCTGGCCGGCCAGCGCGAGACGACGACCACCACCACCACGACGTCCACCACCACACCGGAGACCGTCCCGCCGACGCGGGCCACCGTCGTCCAGGTGCCCGTGCCGACGACCGGATCGCCGTCGACGTCGCCCCCGACGGGTGCGCCGACGTCGAGCACGATCCTGCCGGCCGGCACGGTGCCGGCGGCCACCACGCCGGTACCGTCACCGACCACCGTCCCGGCGCCGCCGACGCAGACCACGCTCGGGCCGCCCGGCACGCGCGAGCCGCCGCCACCGCCCACCACGCAGGTTCCGCCGACGACACAGGTCCCCCAGACGACGCTGACGCCGCCCACCACCGAGGTGCCCTCGACCACGCCTCCGACCACCACCACCGTGGTGTCGTCCACCACGCAGGCCCCGCCGGTCACCGGGGTGCCCTCGACGCCACCGGGCACGGTCACGCCGCCATCCGGTACGCCGCTGTTGGCCTGGGCCAACGACGATCTCGTCGCGCCCGAGGTCGCCGTGCTGTTCGGGTTCGACGGCAGCGCCGCAGCGTGCGTCGCCAGTGGGGGTTCGGTCACCGGCTCCACGGCCGACGGCGTGCTGTCGTGGAACGACGGGCAGCGCAACGTGCAGGTCCCGTTGGACGGGGCGACGACGCCCGGCGCGATCAACGTGTCGCCTGGCCGCGTCGACGTGACCCTGACCGTGTGCGGGCTGTCGACCTCGATCGCCGGGCGGGTGCTGTCCGGCACCCCGCTGCTCGGTGCGCTCAAGCTGCCCGACAAGGTCGCCCAGAACACCACCGTGGATGCCTCGGCGCCGTTCGTCAACGCCGCGGGGTGGGAGGCGACGTCGTCGTGGTCGTTCGGCTTGTGCGGCAGCGAGTCGCCCATCCAATCGGTCGACGGCGAGACCGGCACCTCGGCCAGCCTCGACGTGCGCGGACCGGGGGCATACTGCGTGAGCGTGCTGACGTCCTTCCGGCACCGGGCCCGCAAGGTGACGGACTCGGCAGTCGGCGGGTTCAGCGTGGACACGACGACCACCACCAGCACCACCCGTGCCTCGACGACCACCACGACCACACCGTCGACGTCGGCGAACTCCTCGCCCGCGCAGACCACCA
>CAZMHG010000507.1:0-1125 GCA_964565975.1 uncultured Ilumatobacteraceae bacterium
CGACGCGCACGAGGACCAGGACGCTGGGCGGCTGACCCCCGCCCAGCAGGACCAGGTCGTCGACGAGTGCTTCCAGTGCAAGCTGTGTTACATCAACTGCCCGTACATCCCCGACCTGCACGAGTGGGCGCTCGACTTCCCGCGGCTGATGCTGCGCGCCGACGCGATGCGCTACGCCAACGGGCAGGTCGGCATCCGTGACAAGGTGACCACGGCGGTCATGGGCCATACCGACGCGCTCGGCGCGGTCGGCTCCACCACGGCCCCGCTGGCCAACGCCGCGCTCGGGGCCAAGCCGGGCTCGCTGGTCCGCAAGATCATCGAGAAGACGACGGGCGTGTCCAGCGTGCGCCTGCTCCCGCCGTACGCCAAGCAGCGGTTCTCGACCTGGTTCAACAAGCGCCCCAAGGTGCGCATCGAGCAGCGCCAGGGCTCGGTCGCGTTGTTCCCCACGTGCCTGGTCGAGTACCAGCAGCCGGCAATCGGGCAGGACCTGGTGAAGGTCTACGAACGCAACGGCATCGAGTGCACCCCGACCACCCAGGCGGGGTGCTGCGGTGCGCCGTGGCTGCACAGCGGCGACGTCAAGCAGTTCACCAAGGTCGCCGAGAAGAACGTCCGCGCGCTCGCCGACGAGGTGCGCGCCGGCCGCGACATCGTCGTTCCCCAGCCGACGTGCGGCTACGTGCTGAAGAAGGACTACGTCGACTACGTCGGCGGGCCCGACGCGGCGCTGGTCGCCGAGCACACCTTCGACAGTTCGGAGTACCTGATCCGGCTGCACCGGGCCGAGGGCACGTCGCTCGACACCGAGTTCACCGGCCAGGTGCCCGAGACGATCGCCTACCACACGCCCTGCCACCTGAAGGCGCAGAACGCCGGGTTGCGAAGCCGCGACCTGATGAAGCTGACCGGAGCGAAGATCAAGCTCGTCCAGCAGTGCAGCGGGATCGACGGCATGTGGGGCCTGCGCGCCGAGAACACCGGCATCAGCGTGCCGATCGCCAAGAAGCTGGCCGGCGAGGTTGCCAAGGCCGGCGGCGAGATCGTCGCCGGTGACTGCCATCTGGCCAACACGGCGATCTGCGAGCAGACCGGCGCGATGCCCCAGCACCCGATGCAGGT
>CAZMHG010000507.1:1135-2731 GCA_964565975.1 uncultured Ilumatobacteraceae bacterium
CGTCGCCCGCGCGTACGGGATCGCGCCCGAGGCGCACGCATGAGCCGCAAGCTGACCCTCGCCGACATCCAGGACGCACGGGCCTACGAACGCGAGCGGGCGGCGACCCGAGCAGCGATGGCGACCCTCAAGGCCTGCCGGCGCGTCCACGTGGGCCCGCTCGTGACGATGATGTTCGAGAACCGCGAGACGGTTCGCTACCAGATCCAGGAGATGGCACGGGTCGAGCGGATCCTCACCGACGAAGGGATCCTCGACGAGCTCGCTGCGTACAACCCGCTGGTGCCCGAGCCGGGCCAACTGCGCGCCACGCTGTTCATCGAGCTGACGACCGACGAGCAGATGCGCCGGTGGCTGCCGGCGATGGTCGGGATCGAACGCCACGCCCTGCTCCGCTTGCCGAACGGGCGCGACGTGCCGTGCACCGTCGACCCGCAGCACGCGTCGCAGCTGACCCGTGAGCACGTCACCGCAGCGGTGCACTACATCGGGTTCGACCTGTCGGCCGACGAGGTCGCCGCGTTCGGCGTGGGCGCGCGCCTGGCGATCGACCTGCCGGCGTACCGTGAGGAGACCGAGCTGTCTCCGGCGACGGTTGCCGAACTGCGGGCTGACCTGGGCGCATGACCCGCTGGGCCGTCGCCTGGCGCCGTCGCCAGGGCGAGAAAATCGCGTCGAACCCCTGGCAATGCACCACGGCCCGTGTCTAGATTCAGCACGCCACCGGCCAAGTGGGTGTCGGGGGTCAGAGATGTGGGGTCGTAGGGGTGTCTGCCAAGCAGATTCAATGGCGTGAGTTGGGGGCCTGCCGTGGTCTGGAGCCGGGGATCTTCTACCCGGACGACGGCGACGAGGCGTTGGAAGCGAAGTCCGTCTGCGCCGAGTGCTCGGTGCGCGTCGCCTGCCTGGAGTTCGCACTGCAGAGCCGCGAGAAGTCCGGCGTGTGGGGCGGCGCAACCGAGCGTGAGCGGCGGCGGATGATCCGCCAACGCCGGCGCACCGCCTGACGGCACCGGCCGATCCCACCACCGCCTGCTGGTTCGGCGGGAGAACTGCGTAGCCTCGCACCGATGACCACGCTGGACGACCTTGGCGGCTGGCCCGCGCTCCTCTCCACCCTGCTCGAACGCCAGGATCTCAGCGGTGCCCAGGCGCGCCTGGCGATGTCGACGATCCTGTCCGGGGACGCAACACCGGCGCAGCTGATCGGCTTCGTGGTCGCCCTGCGCGCCAAGGGCGAGACGCCCGAGGAGATCTCGGCGCTGCTCGACGCGGTGCTGGCGGTGGCCACCAAGGTGCCGCTCACCGACGACACGCGCAACGCCGCCGTCGACATCGTCGGCACCGGGGGAGATCGCAGCCACAGCATCAACGTGTCGACGATGGCCGCGCTCGTCGTCGCCGGCGCCGGCGTCAAGATCTGCAAGCACGGTGCGCGGGCGGCGTCGTCGCAGTGCGGCACGGCCGACGTGCTCGAGGCGCTCGGCGTCGCCGTCGAGCTGTCACCCGAGGGTGTCGCCCGGTGCGTCGAGGAGGTCGGCTTCGGCTTCTGCCTGGCGCCGCGCTATCACCCGGCCTTCCGCTACGCCGCGCCCA
>CAZMHG010000508.1:0-2721 GCA_964565975.1 uncultured Ilumatobacteraceae bacterium
AACCGCAGGATCTGGATCCTCGAGTGGTACTCGGCGAGACGCTGACGGATCGTCGGGTCGTCGATCGCGCCGGTCTGGCGCGCCGCGTCGACCATCTGGCGGAGCTCGTCGTCGAAGCGGCGATAGCTCGTCGTCGCGCTGGTGCCGCGCTCGAACGCCAGCGTGGAGTTGGCGACCTTCCACCCGTTGTTCACGCCGCCGACGACGTTGTCCTTCGGGCAGCGCGCGTCGGTGAAGAACACCTCGCAGAACTCGGCCGTGCCGTCGGGTTGGACGATGCCGCGGGCCTCGACGCCGGGCTGCTTCATGGGGACCAGCAAGTAGCTGATGCCCTTGTGCTTCGGGGCGTCCGGATCGGTGCGTGCCAGCAGGAAGCAGAAGTCGGCGCGGTAGCCCTGGGTGGTCCACACCTTCTGCCCGTTGATCACCCACTCGTCACCGTCGAGCACGGCCGTGGTCTTCAGGCTGGCCAGGTCGCTGCCGCTGTTCGGTTCGCTGAAGCCCTGGCACCAGGCCATCGAGCCGTTGAGGATCTGTGGGAGGAACTGCTGTTTTTGCGCTTCGGTCCCCCATTGCAGGATCGTCGGCCCGACCAGCGTGTCGCCGAAGAAGTCGGCGCGCAACGGTGCTTTGAGCCGGGCGAACTCCTCGGCCAGGACGACGCCCTGCATCGTGGACAGGCCCTTGCCGCCGTACTCGGTCGGCCAGGTGGCACAGATCCAGCCGCCGGCGAAGAGCTGCTTGGGCCACGCTTCGTTGAACGCGGCGCGCTCGTCGGCCGTCATCGTGAAGCCGGGCGTCCCCCAACCGGGGGGCAGGTGCGCTTCCAGCCAGGCACGGATCTCCGTGCGGAACGCTTCGGCCTCGGGCGGATAGCTCAGGTCCACGTCCCTCAGTATGACGGTGTCGCCGCAGCCGGGCGTAGCCGTGACCCACGCCTGGCAGCGGGCCTGCTCAGTGCCGGCGGTCGATGACCAGCCAGGCGGTGACGGCCGCGTGGCACGCCGCTCCGAGCACGACGAGCGTGTGGAACACCTCGTGGAACCCGAACGTTCGCGGCCACGGGTTCGGCCGGCGGAGGCCGAGAATCACTGCCCCCGCGGTGTACAGCACCCCGCCGGCCAGGATCAGGGCGAGTTGCCCACCGGCCAGGTGGCGGGTCATCTCCCGGTAGTCGAGCACCGGAACCCAGCCGGTGACGATGAACGACGCCGACACCAGCGGGTGCAAGCCGTCGAACACGGCGAGGCGCAGGACGATTCCGGTCAGCGCGCAGCACCACACGATCACCAGCCACCACACGCGGTGGCTGCCGCCGAGCGATAGCCCGGCGATCCCGGTGTACGAACCGGCGATGGCCAAGAGGATCGCCGAGTGATCGAGGCGGCGAAGCAGGTGCCGACGCGCCGGCGAGACGTCGGCCGTGTGGTACGCCGCGCTGATCGCCAACATCGTGCAGATCGCCACGCCGTGGACCGCGATCCAGCCACGCGCCGCCCAGTCGGGAGCGATCGCCAGCAGGACGGCGAAGAACGTGGCGAAGACGTACACGGACTTGCGGTGGATCACGCCGCGCAGGGTGGGCCGGTGCACGGGGAAGTGATGGTGGCGGGGTTCGCGGACGCGTACCGAGGCCACGACGCCACGCTACCGAGGCCCCTAGGTTGTCGGGTGTGCCGCGCGACGCTGCCGCAACCCGAGCACGGCTGATCGCTGCCGGTCGGACGTTGTTCGCCGGCACTGGTGTTCACGCCACGTCGCTCAAGGCGATCGTCGACGCCGCCGGGCAGCGAAACGCCTCGGCCCTGCACTACCACTTCGGTGATCGCCTTGGCCTGCTGGCGGCGATCCTCGAGACGACGAACAGGGGGATCGAAGAGCGCCGCAAGGTGATCCTGGACGCGCTGGACGGGCCGAGCCTGGCGCCCGGGCGCGCTGGCGGGCCGTCGATCGAGGAACTGATCGACGCGTGGATCGACCCGCAGATGCCCGAGCTCGACGACGCTGCCGGCCGCGAGTTCTTCGTCGTCGTCTCGCAGCTGGCAGACCTGTTCGACGACTGGGACGACGAGGGCTCGCCGCCTCAGGCCCGGCGCTGCCTGGCGGCGATCAGCGAGCGTCTGGTCCACGTCGCAGATCCGGCGGTCCGTCACGAGCGGATGACGCGGTTCCTGGAGATGACCGCCGAAGCACTGGGGTCGCGTGCCCGGCAGATGCAGCGTGGCGCCGTCCGACTGGGTCACGCCGCGTGGATGGCAAACCTGAAAGCGATGTGTTCCGGCGCGCTCCAGGCTCGATAGGCCGTTGGGGCCGTTGCTACGGTCGGGCGATCGCCGCGGCCGAGCTCCGAAACCTGGATGACGAAGCGTTCCGCGCCGTCGCCCGCGCCTGGCTCACCAAACACGTCGTCGGCGAGTTCGCCGAGCTGCACGGCCGGGGCGGGCCCGGCGACGAGGACGTCGGGTTCGAGACGCGGGTCCGCTGGGAACACCTGCTGGGTGAGGCCGGCTGGATCGGCATCGGCTGGCCCGTCTCGCACGGAGGGCACGGGGTGACGATCGCCCAGCAGATCATCTGGGCCGAGGAGTACACGCTGGCCGAGGCGCCGACGCGGGTCAATCACATGGGCGAGAACCTGCTCGCGCCGACGCTCATCGCCTACGGCACGCCAGCGCAGTGCGCCCGCTTCTTGCCTGGCATCCGCTCCGGCACACAGCGGTG
>CAZMHG010000509.1:0-2717 GCA_964565975.1 uncultured Ilumatobacteraceae bacterium
GGGATCGCCGCGGGTCGGCATGCTGGTCACCTCGTTCTTCCTCGGCATGGCCGTGGCCCAGATCCCCCTCGGGCTGGCGTCGGACACCTTCGGCCGCAAGACGATCCTGCGGGTCGGCCTCGGCCTGTACCTGCTCGGCGCGATCGCGGCGATGTTCGCGCCCAGCACCGGCTGGATGTACCTCGCCCGGTTCGTGTGGGGCTGCGGCGCCGGCGGTCCTCGCGTGGTGTCGCTGGCGATCGTCCGCGACCGGTACTCGAGCACGGCGATGGCCCGCGTCATGTCGATGGTGATGGCCGTGTTCATCATGGTGCCGATCGTCGCCCCGTCGCTGGGAGCCGGGCTGGTCGCCCTTGGATCGTGGCGCTACACCTTCGCCCTGTGCGCGATCGCCGCGGTGGCGCTGCTGGTGTGGTCGAGCCGGCTGCCCGAGACGCTGCGTCCCGAGGACCGCCGCCCGATGCGCATCGGGCCGATCGCCGCCGCCGCCCACGAGGTGCTGCGGCATCGCACCACCGTGCTGATGTCGATCGCGATGACGATCTCGGTCGGCGCGTTCATCGGATACCTGTCCAGCGCCGAGACGATGGTCAACGACATCCTCGGGCTCGACGGCTGGTTCCCGTACATCTTCGGGGCGATCGCTGCCGGCCTTGGCGTGGCCAGCCTGGCCAACGGTCGGTTCGTGCACCGGGTCGGGCTGTGGCCGGCGCTGCGATGGGTCTCACCGGCCTACCTGCTGGCCGCCGTCGTCGTGACCGTGATCGCCATCGCCGGGCACGGCGTGCCGCCGGCATGGCAATTCCTCCCGGCGTTCGCCGTGCTCGCCGCCACGCAGCAGTCGACGATGCCCAACGCCAACGCTGCGGCGATGGAACCGATGGGTGCCGTGGCCGGCACCGCGTCCGCGCTGGTCGGCGCGTCGTCGATGGGGCTCGGGTCGATCCTCGGCGGCGTGATCAGCGATCGCGTGCACACCACGGTGACCCCGGTGGCGGTCGGCTTCCTGATCAGCGCGGTCAGCCTGTGGGCGCTGGTGTTGGCCTGCGGTCCGGCTCCGACGACGACAGCCTCGGCCGCACCGGCAACGGCGGCATCGCCGGGCCAGCGGGGCTAGCGCGCCGGGCGGGCGCCGACGATGCTCGCCCGCTCCATGATCCGCACGTCCGGCCAGTAGTCGCTCGACGCGTAGTGCTGCACGGCACGGTTGTCCCACATCGCCACGGAATGCGGCTCCCAGTGGAACCGGCACTGGTACTCCGGTGTCGCCGCCTGGGCCATCAGCATCGCCAGCAGCGCGTCGCTCTCGTCGGACGTCAGGCCGCACACCGCGGTGGTGAACACCGCGTTGACGTACAGGTAGCGGCGACCGGTCGCCTCGTGAACCGGCGCGACAGGGTGGGTGACGACGGGATAGCGGGCACGCATCTCGGCCAACCGATCGGCGGGCACGCCTGCGCCGAAGGCGTGGAGGAAGTCGTGGGTCGCGTCGAGGTCGTCGATCGTCCGGCGCACGTCGTCGGGTAGCCCGTCGTACGCGGCGTACATGTCGGAGAACAGCGTGTCGCCGCCGCAATCCGGGACCTGCACGGCATGCAGCACCGCGGCCATCGACGGCCGCTCGCGCCAGGTCACGTCGTGGTGCCACATGTTCTCGTACCCCACCGCGTCGGCGGACTTCTCGAAGCGGACCAGCTCGGGCACCTGCGGGTTGCCGGGGATAAACGGGTGGATCTCCAACTCGCCGAACCGGCGGGCGAAGGCCACGTGCTGCTCCGCGGTCAGCAACTGGTCGCGCACGAAGATCACCTTGTACTCGTGCAGTGCCCGGCGGATCTCGCCGATCACCGCGTCGCCAAGCGGCCGGGTGAGGTCGAGGCCGCGCAGCTCGGCACCGACGGTGGAGCCGGTGCGGCGCACGTCGAAGTGCTGCCAGGCAAGCGCGGCGAGCCGGGCGCGCTCGGCGGCGAGATGCTTGACCGGCCCGACCATCGTGCCGAATCGCACGGCGACCCGACCGCCGCGCCGCGTGCCCGGTTCCTCGGTCGCCACGACGCCCGGCGACGCCGGAGAGGTGGACGGGCTCATCGCCGCACGGTACCGCACCACCCGACGCTGGCCGATCGGCGCCCGCCGATCGCTACCCGCCCGGCCTCCGTCCGCGGCGGGGGTTTCGGATACGTTCCGACGAATGGGAATCTGCGATGGGCGGGTGGTCGTCGTCACCGGTGCGGGACGCGGGCTGGGTCGCGCGCACGCCCTGGCCTTCGCCGCCCACGGTGCCGCGGTTGTGGTCAACGACGTGGGCGCCAGCCTGGCGGGCGAGGGCACCGACCGCACGCCGGCGCAGGACGTCGTGTCCGAGATCCACGCCGCGGGCGGGCGGGCCGTCGTCAACACCGACGACGTCTCCGACTGGGACGGCGCTGGGCGGATGGTCCGCCAGGCGATCGACCAACTCGGTGGCCTGGACACGGTCGTGTGCAACGCCGGCATCGTGCGCGACCGGATGCTGGTCAACATGTCCGTCGACGAGTGGGACGCGGTGATGCGCGTGCACCTGCGCGGCATGTTCTGCCCGGTTCGCCAGGCGGTCGACCACTGGCGGGCGATGTCCAAGGCGGGCACACCCGTCCAGGCACGGGTGGTGACCACGTCGTCCGGCGCCGGGTTGTTCGGCAGCGTGTCGCAGGGCAACTACTCCGCCGCCAAGGCGG
>CAZMHG010000510.1:0-2708 GCA_964565975.1 uncultured Ilumatobacteraceae bacterium
CCTGCCGTGAGCGGGGGGAGCTGCGCGTCGGGTTCCGGGCGGCACCGCACGACCCGAACGATCACGGATCTCGACGCACAGGTGACCGAGCGCGCAGCCGCTTGATCCGTTGCGGCGCACCGAGCCCGGCGGTTCGCGGGTCACGCTGGTCGGTGCCTCGGTCAACCCGTAACCCAGCGTCAGCCGGTGACCGAAGCGCGCGGCGTACGCGGCGAACACCGCCTCGGGGGCGCCGGATCCGCCGATCACCGGCTGGCGCAACCCGTGCAGCTGGGCACGAAGCGTGCCGTCGGCGATCCAGTCGACCACGGTCGGCGCGGCGAGGGGCATCGAGTCGATCCGGAACCGGGCGACGGCAGATGCCAGGTCGCGGCTCGACTGCCGGCCGAGGCACACGCACGTCCCGCCCGCGGCGATGGCCGTCAGCGGGCCGAGGATCTGCATGTTCACCGAGCTCATCGGCAACGCCATCCCGATCACCCCGCGGCCCTCGCCGCGACGCGCCGCGGCCGTTGCCGCAAGCATCACCCCGGCCTCGCTGTGCATCACACCCTTCGGTCGCCCGCTCGTGCCGCTGGTGTACGAGATCACCGCCAGACGATCCGCGGTGTCACGCCCGCGGCCGTCGCCCTCCGTGTCGTCGCGCGTGGATCGCTCGCCGGGCGGTCCGGCCAGCGCGTGGGCGATCACCGCGCGCCACGTCTCGTCGACGACGACGGTCGCGCCACAGTGCGCAAGCAACTCGGCGCGTTCGTGATCCGTGAGCATCGGCGAGATCCCGACCCACACCATGCGGGCGCGCAGCACCGCAAGGAAGACCAACGCTGCGTCGACGCTGTTCGCCAGGACGACCCCGACCCGGTCGCCAGGAGCCGCGCCCGCGGCGCGCAGTGCCCCGACCAGTCGCCTGGTGACCGGCTCGAGCGCGTCGTAGCGCACGATTCTCGTCACCCTGCCCGCCGCCTGGTCGTCGGCCTCGTCGATCTCGTCGATCAGCGCGGCGCGGGACCCCAACACGGTTCGCCGGGCGAGCAGGGTCGACACGTCGGCGGGATCGGCGGGATCGCCTGAAACGGCGTGATCGAAGTCGTCGACCTGGGCGACGGCGCGCCGTTCGCCCGTCGGGTCCCCGGATTCGGTCGCGCTCAGCGGATCACGAACCACGCCTGGCCGGCGACCAGGGAGCGCATCACGAACGTCAGGTCGGCAAGCCCCAGCGAGACGCACCCGGACGTCGGTTTGGTGGCCCCGGTGGACGTGTAGGAGAACCGGTGCAGGAAGATCGCCGCGGCGAGTGGTGGCTCGCCGGGGCGATCGCCGCTGCGCGCCGGGCCGGTGTTCGCCCCGATGAACGCGGCCATGGTGTAGGCGCCGGTGATCGACGGCAGGTACTCGTCGGGCGAGATGCAGCGCGACGCCGAGCGGGAGATCAGGGTGTTGTAGGTCGACAGGTACGGGGTCGCCGCCCAGCAATCGCCCGCCTGGACCTGATGCCATCCGCCGTGCACCCCGGGATTGGCGCCGTTGCCGAAGAACTGGAACGCCTTGCCGTTGGGGGCGACCATCGTCGCCAGCGGGAACACGCCACCAGGGGTCGTGCCGTCACCCGAGCGGCGCTGGGCCAGCGGCCGAACACCGTTGCGCCCGACCCGCCCGATCATGTTGCTCCGGGCGCACGTCCACTTCCCGTTGACCACCTTGAGCAGCGTGACGCGCGCGTAGGTCCCCGACGAGGTGACGATCACCGCCTGACGCGCCGTGCTGGGCAGCTTGACGGGCGGGGTGCACGACACCGCCGGCACGGACCAGATGCCGAGGGCTGCTCCCGTCTTCGGCCCGACCACGCCGTCGGCGAGGAGCTTGCTCGCCCGTTGGAACGACATGACGGCGTTCCGGGTGACCGAACCGAAGATCCCGTCGACAGGCCCTGCGGGATAGTGCAGGGTGTTCAGCCGCGACTGGACGCACTTCACGGGTGTGCCGGTCGAGCCGTAGCGCACCGTCACCGAGATGGTGCACGTCGACGCCGCCGACGCGCTGGCGGCCGAGGCGACCACGGTGAGCCCGGACACGACGACCGCCGCCACGAGGAGCACGGCGACCAACCGCGCCGCGACCGCGCTGCGGATCAACGACGTCATCGTCCGAGTATGCCCGATCGGGCCGGGACATGCCCGCCGCGTCCCGATCGGTGCCATCGGTGGCCAGCCCGTAGCTTGCAGCACGTGATACGGCGGTGGCTCGGTGGAGGACGCGAGATGCGCCTCCCGGACGGCTGGCAGGCGCGCGTCGGCGAGTCGTTCCGGTTGTGGCAGCGCATGCCCGACTCGCTGCGTGAACAGGTCGCCGGCCTGGCCGAGGCGTTCGCACCCCGGCGTGTCTGGGAAGCATCCGCCGGCTTCGCGATGCCCGACGACGCGCCCGCGCTGATCGCCGCACAGGCGTGCCTGCTGTTGTCCCGGGTCGGTCTCGACGCGCTCGGGCGCGGCGGGCCGATCGTCCTTCATCCCACAACGATCAGGCGTCACGACACGAGCACGGTCGGGCACGGCGGGCTGGTCACGGACACCCCGGAGGCGCTCGACGGCCAGACGACGTTCCGCGGACCGGTGCTGCTGTCGTGGCCGGCCGTCGTGCACGAGGCATGGCACCCACTCGGCGGGCGCAACGTCGTGCCCCAGGTCGAGCCGCTCGAGGCGCGGCTGCCC
>CAZMHG010000511.1:0-2700 GCA_964565975.1 uncultured Ilumatobacteraceae bacterium
GGCGTACAGGACGGTCCGCGCCTGCCGATCGACGTACACACCGCACTGCACGAACTCGGCCAGGGCCCGGCCGGACAGCTGCATCGTGGCCCCGTCCAGCGCGACCGCGGCCATCAGCCGCGGGTCGCCTCCGGCATCGCAGCACACGTTGCGGATCGGGTCGCCGGGCCACAGCGTGCCACCGCCGAGCGGCCCGCCGACGTACCGCGGCGAGGCCGCGATGCCCGCCTCGTAGGTGTGCCAGATCGTCGTCGCCGCCACGCTGGTGGCGAGCTCGGCGATCAGCCCGACGAGCCGTCCGGAGAAGTCGGCGGCGTGCCCGGCGAGCTGGGCCGCCGACGGCGGAGTGTCCGCGGCGAGCACGGTTGCGGCAGCGTCGGCGTCGGCGACGTACGCGGCCATCTCGGCCGCCAGCGCATCCGACGCGGTTGCGCCGAACGAGCCGAGGTGGAGGTGCGAGGCGTCGTCGGGCAGGCTGCCGATGCCCCGCGCCGAGGGGACGTCGAGCGTCGCCGGATCGGCGGGCGGCCTCCCGGCGCGGGACGGGAACGGTTCGGGTACCGAGCCGACGAACCCGACGCGCTGCACGTCCTGGGCCGTCCCCGGACCGTCGGCGAGGGCGAACGAGATCGTCCCGGTCAGCGCGTCGCACAGGGTGGCCGGCAGCACGGTGCGATCGCGCACCGTGAGCGCGTGCCCGGTGGCGGCCAACCGGTCGAGGTCGTGCAGCGTGAAGTTCTTCACCACAGCGAGCCGCACCACGGCACCGGACGCCGTCTCGCGCACCTCGACCACGTCACCGTGCTGGACACCGGAGATCTGCACGACCTCGCTGGCGTCCGGGTCGTCCGGCTCGGCACGGCTGGCGCCGATGTACCGCAGCAGGCCGATCGTCGGCGTCGGCTCGGGCCCGTCGGCGAAGGCCAGCGGGGCCGGCATCGACCCGTTCGTCAGGGTCAGGTAGGCGGCGTCGACCGCCCCGGCAAGTTCGACCGGCGCACCCCAGCGGTAGCACGTCACTGCCACGCCGGCAGCGGCCGCCGGCGGGTCGGCCAGCGTCAGCGTGACCGGCGCGACGGGCTGGACGGCCAACGCCAGCGTGGCGACCACGTAGTGCCCGTCGCCCTCGGTCCCGACGCCGGCGCCGGGCTGCCACGACGGGGCGCGCAGGGTGATCCCGGCGAGCAGGTCGATCACACCGCCTGCGTGACCGCACAGCAGCGTCTCGGTGTAGGTCATGCGCCGGGCCTGGCCGATCCGGAACGCCCGCCCGGGCGGATCGTCGACCACGCCGCGCAGCCGCCGCCGAGCCCCGCGCAGCCCGCGGCGCAGGATCTGGCGATGGTCGTGATCCTCGTGGAACCGGTCGCGCAGCGAGATGCGCTCCGTCGCGTCCGGCGAACACTCCGCGGCAAGGAAGTCGACCAGCGGGGCGCTGTCGATCAGCGCCAGCGCACCCGCACCAAGTCCCAGCATGGCGACCGCGTCCGGATCGTCCCCCGCAGGCTTCGTCGGGTCGTCCACCGACGCCAGCGCCCAGTTCTGCGGGTCGTACAGCTTCAACAGCCCCGTCGCCGGAGCGTCGAGCTCGGAGAGCCTGGCGGTGCCGGCGACGGCGGCGATCGAGGCCAGCAACCTGGCGTTCGCCGCGGCGACGCCGGCCCCGAGCGCTGTCAACAGCCCGAGCAGATCGGCCGGGTCCGACTCGGAGGCGAACGACCAGGTCGGCCCGTCGAGGTCGGCGAGTGGAACGGGAAGCTGGGTGGATGCGGCGACCTCGAACACCACGGCGCACCTGCCGGGGCCCGCGGCGGCGACCGCCCTGGCCAGCTCGGCGGACCACGCCGCCACGTCGAGCCCGGTCGCCACCAGCGGCGCGCCGAACGCGACGGCGATTGCCACCGGGGCCGACGCCGTGGCGATCACCATCCGCGTGACCGAGTAGCCGCACAGCACCAGCAGCGTCTGCGTGCTCGCCGTCGCCGTCAGCACCGCGTCGAGTTGCTCGCCGACCGCGCCGGCACGATCCTCGGCCGGGCCGCCGACCAGGGCGAGCACGTCCGCGCCCCCGCCCGCCACCGCGGGCGCGGGCCACTCGCTCGTGCACCGCAGCACGGACGGAACGATCAACTCCACGGCTCGACGGTGCGCCACGCAGGACGCCGGCGAATCCGTGGGAACACGCACGTCGATGGCGCGGCGACAGCCGGCCGCGCCGCCGAGCTTCGATCGTCAGCCGGTCGCGTGCCGGCGGACCGGGTGTGAGCGGACCGATCGTCAGCGGGCCGCGTGCCGGCAAGCCGGCCGTGGACCGCGCCGACTCAGCCGACCGAGCCCTCCATCTGCAACTCGATCAGGCGGCTCCACTCGACGGCGTACTCCATCGGCAGGGTGCGGGTGATCGGCTCGATGAACCCGTTGACGACCATGCTCATCGCCTGTTCGTTCGACAGGCCGCGGCTCATCAGGTAGAACAGCTGCTCGTCGGCGATCTTCGAGACGGTCGCCTCGTGGCCGATCTCGGCGTCGCGCTCGCCCACCTCCATGTACGGCAGGGTGCGGCTCTCGCTCTCGTCGTCCAGGATCAGCGCATCGCACTGGACGTGGCTCTTGCAGCCGTGGGCGCCCTCGTCCACGCGGACGAGCCCGCGGTAGGTGGTGATCCCGCCGTCCTTGCTGATCGACTTGGAGACGATCTTG
>CAZMHG010000512.1:0-2698 GCA_964565975.1 uncultured Ilumatobacteraceae bacterium
CCACCACGGCAGCGGGGTCAAGAGCCACCAGCACCACGCCCGCCACGCCCGCCACGCGCGGACCCACGGCCACCACGGCAAGTAGCCGCACCGGAACCGGGACGACGCCGGGCCGCCCGGGGGGGTGCGCGCTGTGTTGGCCCCGCGGTCCCCGCGCCCCCCCCACCCGCCCCCCACGACCGCTGCCAGCGCCGCGGCGACCGAGCCGAGCCCTGCAAGCCATGGACGGCGGCGAAGTGGGACGACGACCGCGCCGCGACCAGCCGCGCCGGCCGGCTCGTGGCTCACCAGATCGCCGCGGTCGACGAGGTCGTTCGCCGAGGCGAGCGCGTCGTACTCGGCCATCGCGGCCTCGATGCCCTGACGGCGCGCGGCAGGCGGGACGTCGACGTCACGCAGCGCCGCGCGGAGCCGCGCGTAGTCGAACGGTTCGACGGCGGGGTCGGTCGCCTCCGGCGGGGTCGGTGGGTCGTTCGGGTCGGTGCTCATGGGTGGGGTTGATTCGGGTCGAGCCGATGGGGGGGGCGGCCGGTGCTTTTCGTGGGGTGGGGTCCTGTCGGGCGGGGGTGGGGGGTCGGGTGGGGGTTGGTGGTCGGGCGGCGTTCCCGGGTTGGACGTTCGCCGACCCGGTAGCGGTTCCCGGCGACGCGGTGCCGCAGCGCCGAGCTTGCCGCGGCTGACGTGGCGGTCACGCTGTGTCTCCCGTCGCCGCCCGGTAGGCCGCCGCGAGCTGGGCACGGCCGCGGGCGATGCGGCTCTTGACCGTGCCGACGGGAACACCGAGGAGCTCGGCGATCTCCGCGTAGTCGAGGTCGTCGACGTCACGCAGCACCAGCGGGACACGAAAGTCGTGGGGAACGGCGGCAAGCGCGGCGTCCAGCGCATCGCGCTCGATCACCAGGTCGAACGGGCGTGCGGCGTCGGTGTCGGCCAAGCGCGCCGACGCGTCGTCGCCCGACGAGGCGCCCACGTCCCGCTGCGGATCGTCCTGGTCGATCAGCATCGGGCGTCGCCGCCTGCGGCGCAGTTCGTCGAGGCTCGCGATGCGGTGCGCCCAGGTGCCGAACGCCGAACGGCCATCGAAGCGCGGCAGTGCACGCACGATGGCGATCATCGCCTGCTGCGCGGCGTCGGCCGCGTCGGCGTCGTTTCCGGTGACCCGCCGGCACACCGCGTAGATCCGGTCGTAGTTCGCTTCGAGCAGGGCGTTCATCGCCCGGCGGTCGCCACCGCGGGCCGCGTCGACCAGTGCCGCGTCCGCCGGCAGCTCCGTCCTGGCGGCGCCGGTGGTCGTCGCGCCGTCGGGGCCTGTCGAGCTCATCGTCGGTCCCGGTGCCGCCCGTTGCCTGTCGTCACCCGCGGCTCCAGCGGACGTCGGAGATCGAGCCCCGGTAGCGACGGGCACCGCAGCCCGAGTCGGCAGCGAGCTGCTTGAACAGCAGCACCACGTAGCGCACGGGTTGCTCGAACGTCTTGGCGATCGAGGTCCCGTTCTGGTCGCTCAGCCGTCGCACGAGCGTGAGGTCGTTCACCGACGTCGGGAGCGGCCCGTCGGGAGCGCTGAGGATCTGGAGCTGGTAGGGATCGCTGGCGATCGTGGCCCGAAGCGTGCCGGTCTGCTCCTGCCCGAGGTCGTAGATCAGGCCGACGCCGATCTTGCCGCCCATGTAGACGCTGGAGTAGCAGACCGTGGACCACGCGGTGCTCGGGTTGGCGTCCGTCGCCTGGCTGACGTCGGCGTTCTCCTTCCCGTTGCCGTCTGGGTCGAACAGCGCCAGCTTCGGGGCAGCGAGGGCGGGGGCGGGCGCCTTCGTCGTGACCGGAGCGATGGCCTTGACGGTGGTCGTGGTGGACGGGGTGTCGTCTCCGCCGCCGAGCGACGCCCACAGGATGACGGCGACCACGACGGCGATGGCGACCAACGCTCCGACGACCACGCTGCTCGGCCGCGTGGGCACGGCGAAGTTGCGGTTCGGTCGGGCTTCCGGCCGGGCCGGGTTGGACGGTGTGCGATCGGGTCGCTTGGGCGCACCAGCCGGCCGGCCACCGTGACCGAGCTGATAGCCGGCCGCCGGCGTGGGACGGGTCGCCGCGCCGGTCGGCGTCGTCGGGACGATCGGTGTCGCGCCGGTGGTGCCGCTCGACGGCGTCGCCGGGACGACGGGTGTGCGCCCGGTCCGTTCGGCACGCCCGGGGGCCTGGCGGATCGGCGACACCGGCCCACCGCGCCCGTCGCGCGCCTCGCGCGCTTCGCGTGCCCTCGGCGTGGCATCACCTGTCGGGGTGTGGCTCGGCGGGCTCGATGGCCGTGGTGTCGCTGCCGGCGTTGCCGCGAGCGCGGCATGTTCGGCCGTGTTCGCCGCGCTGGTCACCGCACTGAGCGCGGCGCGCAGGTCGGCGCCGGTGGAGAAGCGGTCGGCCGGCCGCCGGGCGAGCAGCTTGTGGACGACGCTGGCGAGCCCGGCGGGCAGCGTTGGACGGAGGCGTGTCAACTCGGTCGGCTCGCGGTTCAGCCGGGCCAAGGCGGTGTCGGTCTCGGTCTCGCCGACGAACGGCACCCGGCCGGCCAGGCACTCGTACAGCACCAGCCCGAGCGAGTACAGGTCGGCGCGGCCGTCCAGCTTGCGCCCGCGCACCTGCTCGGGGGACAGGTACTTGGCCGTGCCCATCATGATGTTCTCGTTGGTCAGGTCGTCAC
>CAZMHG010000513.1:0-275 GCA_964565975.1 uncultured Ilumatobacteraceae bacterium
TACTGGCAGCACATGGTCACCTTCGGCATCTCGATCGGCCTGCAGGGCAACCTGAATCCCAGTACAGACTTGCCGGGCATCATCGCCGGCAGCACGAAATGGACTAACCCGCTCGATGCCGAAGACGACGATCGCATCGACGACCTGTGGCACGCATCGGTCAACGGCCATGGCAGTTTCGTTGCAGCGACGACACCCGCCACCTTCGCCCAGGCTCTGCTCGATGCCCTGGCCCTGATCGCCCGCCAGTTCCTCGCGCTCATGCGCGCCGATGA
>CAZMHG010000513.1:285-2694 GCA_964565975.1 uncultured Ilumatobacteraceae bacterium
CGGTTCGGGTTCGAACGTCGCGACGAACAGTACCTCGTTCCAGGACAATACCCGTGTGTTCCAGGCGCGTTATCTGACCGGCAACTGGACCGGCGAGCTCGCGGCCTATGCTGCGACCTCGGCCGGTGTTGCGGCCGAACCGTCATGGCAGGCCTCGCAGATGATTCCGGCCTACGGCGTGCGCAAGGTATTCACCTGGACCGGTGCGGCCGGCGCCACCTTCCCGACGGCGAGCCAGCTGACGACGCTGGATCAGAGCCTGCGCCCGCTGTCGCCGGTGAACGGTACGGACAATGCCAACTACATCAAGGGGCAGAGCACGAAGGAGCGCCGCTTCGATGGCGGCACCTTGCGCAGCCGAACCATCACGATTAGGTCTGGTGGCGCTGATGTCGTGGCGGGTACGCCGATGGGCGATATCGTCAATTCCAGCCCGATCTACGTGTCGGAGCTGTCGACGATCTTCGTGGGCGCCAACGACGGCATGCTGCATGCCATCAATTCCGCGACCGGTGCCGAACATTTCGCCTATGTCCCAGCCGGTATCAACATGACGGCCTTGGGTGGACTCAGCGATCCGCAGTACGCGCATGGTTACTTCGTCGATGGCCCGATCGCCGTGTCGACCACCAAACAGACCCCCGGTCACAACTACCTGGTCGGCGCACTCGGTCGTGGTGGCAAGGGTGTCTATGGTCTTGAAGTAACCAACCCGGCGGCGTTCGCCGCCACCGATGTCAAGTGGGAACGCACCACTGGCGCCAATATGGGCTATGTGCTCGGCGAGCCCCTGGTCGTCACGCTCAACAACGGCGCCAAAGGCGTGATCGTCAGCAACGGCATCAACAGCACGAGCGGCAACGCGGTGCTGTTTATCCTGAACATCGCCACTGGCGCCATCATCAAGGAGATCGACACTGGTGTCGGCAGCGACAACGGCCTGTTCGCGCCGCGCGGCTGGGACAACGACAACAATGGCACGGTGGACTACGTCTATGCGGGCGACCTGAAGGGCAATCTCTGGAAGTTCGACCTGACCAGCAACCTGGTCGCCAATTGGCAGATCGCGCTCAGCGGCAACCCGCTGTTCGTGGCCAAGGATGCGTCGAACGTTCGTCAGCCGATCACGGCTGGTCTGGCGCTGGCGCTCGAACCGATCACCGGTCGCCGCTGGGTCTTCCTGGCGACAGGGCGGTTCCTGAGCACGACCGATCTGTCCGACATGTCGGTGCAGAGCACCTACGGCATCATCGACGACGGCGTCGCCGACGTGGACAGCCGTACCGGTGCGGCAGCGTTCGGCGAATTGCAGAAGCGGAGCATCCTTGTCGCCGGACAGGTGAGACTGGACACCGACGGAGACGGCGATACCAATCAGCTTCCCGCCGGTACCGACAATTTGTTCCGCGATGTACGCGGCTTCGAACCGAACGGCACCTTGCCCGCCGGCAAGAAGGGCTGGTTCATCGACATGGTCAAGCCGCCCACGCCCACGGCGGAAGGCGAACGTACAGTCAGCAATCCGCGCGTCTTCGGCACGGTATTGGTGACGGCCAGCTTGATTCCGCCGACCAACAATACCTGCGACGCGGGCGGCAGCGGCTTCATCAACGCGCTCGATGCCTTCACCGGCACCAGCCTGCCGGCGGCCTTCTTCAACGCCAACTTGACCACGGCCGGCGGCGCCGCCAACTTCGCCGACGACACCTTGACCAGCGGCAGCGATACGGTTGCGATCGGTTCGGTCGACCTCGGTCTCGGCATGCCCACCCTGCCGACGCTGATCGATCAGTTGCTGGTGGCGGGCGGTTCCACGGGTACACTGGGCTCGATCAGCATCAACCCGCAGGGCTCCGGCTCGCGGCGACTTTCCTGGCGCGAAATCCTGAAGGACTGACATGTTCGCATTTGCTACCCGGAAGCAGCGCCGGGGCTCTCGCCCCGGCCATCAAGGCGGTTTCACCCTGCTCGAGCTGATGATCGTCGTGACCGTGATCGCCATCCTGGCGGGCATCGCGATCAGCAGCTACGAATACGCCATGCGCAAGTCGCGGCGCGCCACCGCCCAGGGCTGCCTGATGGAAGCCTCGCAGTACATGGAACGTTTCTATACGACGAACCTCAAATACAACGAAACATCGGTTATCCCTCCAGCGACTCCGGTGGCAGTGAAGAAGCCCAAGGACATTTGTTCGGCCGAATCGCAGCGTTTCTACCAAGTCCGGTTCCTCAACGACGTGGATCCGACGGCAACAACGTTTACGATCGAGGCGATCCCGCAAGGCAAGCAGGCCAAGGACAGCTGTGGCACGATGACGGTCAATCAGACGGGCAAGCGCACACCGGAAACTGGCTGCTGGTAGTTCGTTGGCGCAATGCCCGCAAGGAAGGCCGCGGCTTGCCGCGGCC
>CAZMHG010000514.1:0-2686 GCA_964565975.1 uncultured Ilumatobacteraceae bacterium
GCCCAGGTGTGCTCGTCGCACTCGCCGGTGGCGAACAGGCCGCGGGCCTGCTGAAACGAACGAAGCGCGGCTTCGGTGGCCAGGCACATCACGCCGTGCTCGGCACCGGCCGCTGGGGCAAAGCCGGCAGCGGTCAGCCGGCGCTGCAGGTCGACGATCGCTTCGCCTTCCTGACCGACGGTGAGCGGGAAGCCGGCCGAGGACACCGCCGTCAGCGGGACGGCAGGAATTCGGAGAGCTCCTGCAGCAACTGGGTCTTGCCCTTGGCGCCGACCAGACGCTTGCGCACCTCGCCGCCGTCGAAGACGAGCAACGTCGGGATGCTCATCACGCTGTAGCGCATCGCGATGTCCGGGTTCTCGTCGACGTTGACCTTGGCAATGGTCAGCTTGCCGGCCTGCTCGGCGGCGATCTCGTCGAGGATCGGGGCGATCATCTTGCAGGGACCACACCATTCGGCCCACAGGTCGACCACGATCGGGGTCGCGGCGCTCTTGACGGTCTCGTCGAAGGTCTCGGTGGTCAAGGTGACGGTGTTACCGGCCATGGCGGTCCTTTCCTCGGGGCCACCATCCTACCGAGCGGCGTGGTGGGCGGCTTGGACACGCGGCGCAGCGCGCGAGGCGCTGACGATGGTGCTCAGCGATGGTTCGCTTCGAGCCACCGCTCGGCGTCGATCGCCGCCATGCATCCGCTGCCGGCTGCAGTGATCGCCTGGCGGTAGGTGTGGTCCTGTACGTCACCGCAGGCGAACACGCCGTCGACGTTGGTGTAGCTCGAGCCCGGCTTGGTGACCAGGTATCCGCTGTCTTCCATGTCCAGCACGCCGCGGAACAAGTCGGTGTTCGGGCGGTGGCCGATAGCGACGAACAGGCCGGTGACCCCGAGTGTGGACACCTCGCCGGTGACCGTGTTGCGCAGCGTGGCGCCCTCCAGCTTGGTGTCGCCCAGCAGTTGATCGACGACCGAGTTCCAGACCATCTCGATCTTCGGGTTGGCCAGCGCCCGCTCCTGCATGATCTTGGAGGCGCGCAGGCTGTCGCGCCGGTGGATCAGGTAGACCTTCGAGGCGAACTTGGTGAGGAAGATGGCTTCCTCGACGGCGCTGTCGCCGCCACCGACGACGGCGATCTCCTGACCGCGGAAGAAGAACCCGTCGCAGGTCGCGCAGGTCGACAGGCCGTGGCCGAGGAGGCGTTGCTCCTCGGGGAGACCGAGCATCAGGCTCTGCGCGCCGGTGGACACGATCACCGAATCGGCGGTGAAGGTGCGGTCGCGCACCGTGACGACGAACGGCCGGGCCGAGAAGTCGACGGCGGTGGCCTTCTCGGTGAGGAACGTGGTGCCGAAGCGTTGGGCCTGTTCGCGCATCCGCAGCATCAGCTCTGGGCCCATCACACCTTCGGGGAATCCGGGGAAGTTCTCGACCTCGGTCGTGAGCATCAGCTGACCACCCGGCTGATCGCTGGTGCTCGACGGCTCGCCCTCGATGCACAGCGGATCGAGGTTGGCGCGCGCCGTGTAGATGGCCGCGGTGAGCCCAGCGGGCCCCGAACCGATGATGATCACCGGATGGTGGGTAGTAGCAGCCGGATCGTCTGCCTGCGTCGAGTCGCTCGTGCCAGTCACGTCACGAAGTGTGCCGCTTGCGCATCAGGAACGCACCGGCGCCGAACAGCAGCGCGGCGAACACGAGGTATCCGATCCAGACCGAGCTGGCGTGCGACTGGCCGGGGAGCATGCGCACCAAACCCTGGATGACACGCACGCCGAGGATGATGCCGACGACCGCGAGGACGAGTCCGGCAAAGCCGGCCAGCGCCCCGAACACCACCGTGCGGACGAGCTTGACGACGCGCAGCGTCGCGTTGTCGCGCACCACGCCGACGTACTTGTCGATCGTGTTCGTCAGGTTGGCGGCCCAGTTCGGGTCGCTCAGCGGGTTGCTCGGCATGGCGCGAACGCTACCGCGTTGCGCGCCGCCGCGGTCCGACGAGCTGGTCGCGCAGGGCCCGCGGCCGTCCGGGCGATGTCGCTCATCGGGCGTCGGGCAGTAGTTGTCGCGCTTTGGTTGTCGGGCCGTGGTTGTCGGGCAGCGGTTGTCGGGCAGCGGTTGTCGGGCCGTGGTTGTCGGGCCCGCGGTCACTGGGCGAGATCGATCAGCACCAGGCAGGTGGCCAGATCGATGACGGTGATGCGCCCGTTCGGACGCTGGACGACGAGTGCTGGCGTGCCGAGGTAGGTGACCGGGCCGATCACGGTGTCGGCAACGGTGGCGCTGGTCGTCCCGAGGGTGTCCGCGGTGAGGTTGCCGGTGTCGCTGGTCGTCCCTGCGCTGTCGGCGGACGGGCTGCCGACCGTGTTGACGGTAGGGGCGCACGTCGTCATCGCGGCGGTGCCGGCCGCCAGCAGCGTGGTCGCTGGAGATGGGACCACGCTCGCCGGAGCACGTTGGTCGCTCGTGCCCGACGGTTGGGCCTTGGGGGCCCCGGCGCTGGTTGCGGCGCCGGCCGCCGCGGTCTCCAGCGAGGTTGCCTGGGCGACGTAGGCGCGCACCTCGTCCGGGGTCCGCAGGGCAGGGATCGAGTCGGACGTGGCCGAGTTCGCCGCGGTGGGAGGCTGGTCGGCGCTCATCACGGCAGGTGCCGACGAACCGGTGGCGTCAGCGAGTGTCGGGGTCGTCACC
>CAZMHG010000515.1:0-2684 GCA_964565975.1 uncultured Ilumatobacteraceae bacterium
GCCACACCCCGGCGCCGTACACCGCGTCGTCGGCGATCGCCAGCCCGATCCAGCCCACCGGGTCGAGCGTCCGGCCCGAGCGCCACCACCACCACACCGGCGGCGCGGCCGCGAGGAGCGCGGCGCGCCGCGCCGACCCGCTGCGGGTCGCCGCCAGGGCGACGATCGGCCACCACACCCGGCGAACCGCCGTGCCCAACTGCGCACCGGCACCGACATGCCCGGAGGTGACCACCGCCGCCGCGTCCGACCACCCGAGGCGCAGCCTGCGTCTCGCCGCGGCGATCGTGGCGGCGGCGACGGCGACGGCCACGATCGGTCGGCGGGCGAGCACCGCGGCCCAGACCAGCGCCGACCATCGGTTGACGCGTACCGGCGTGAGCGCCCCCGGGTGCCGGCGGGACAGCGGGCCGGCCGACGTGCCGTAGCGGAAGCGTTGGATCGCGGCCTGGGCCAGCGAGCCGCGTACGGCGTGGCGCACGGTCGCCGCCGGCTCGTAGCGGCAGCGATGGCCCGCGGCGACGAGGCGCCAGACCAGGTCGACGTCCTCGCCGTAGCGCAGCGACTCGTCGAACCCGCCGACCGATCGCAGCGCGTCGACGCGGCACACCACGGTGGCCGACGGCACGTAGGCGACCCGCCCGCCGATGTGCACGTCGGCCGGGTCGGGGCCGAGGTCGAGGGGAGTGCGCGTCGCTTCGTAGCGCGCCAGGACGCTGGTGCCCGGCTCGGGCGCGATCCGCGGCGCGACCAGCGCGACGGCGGGGTCGTCGAAGTGTCCGAGCAGGCCGGCCAGCCAGCCGGCCCCGTCGAGGGTGACGTCGCTGTCGACGAAGGCGACGAGCGGCGTGGCGACGTGCGCCAGTCCCGTGTTGCGCGCCGCGCCGGGACCGCCGTTGGCCGCGCGCCGCACGACCGTGGCGCCGTCGGCACGCAGCGGGGTGGGGCTGGCATCGTCGACGACGATCACGTCGACCCCGTCGATCGCCGGAACCTGCGGCGCGGCGCCGTAGGCGGGGATCACGATGGTCACCTCGCCGGCCGCCGGTGCGCGCCGCGCCGTCACCGGGTGCAGCGCGCCGGCGGCCACCATCCGCGCCGTCAGCGGACCGTGGTTCGGGGAGATGGCGGTGCCGCGCTCGAGCGCGTCGGCGACCGTTCGGCCGGCCGGTGTCAGCCGGAACAGGCGCAGCGGCGCCCCGCCGAGGATCGCCGCCTGGTCCGTGGTCCGCCGGTACGACCGGTCGAGCCGCCACCGTGGACCGTCGGGCACGCCTACTCCCACCACTCGTCGACGGCGGCGACCAGGTCGATGGTCAGGCGGGTCAGCAGCGCCCGGCCCCGGCCGGCATCGGCCCGGCGTGGATCGCCGAGCACGCCGTTGGCGCTCACGGCGCGCACACCGTCGCGGCGCAGCGCGCCGGACAGATCGTCGATCGCCGTGGTGTTGCCCGCCTCGAGTCGCGCGCGCCGGGCCCCGGCCGGCGCGCTCGCCCCCCACAACGACGTCTCCGTCTCGCCGGCGTGCGCGTCGCCGTCGGGGATGCGCGGCCACCAGGCGTGGACCCGCCGGCCTTCGAGCGTGAGGATTCGCACTGCCTCGTGGACCGGCCAGACGTTGCCGCCGTGGCCGTTGACCAGCACCACACCGGCCGACCAGTCAGCGCTGCGCCCGAGCTCGACCAACAGCTGTTCGGTCGCCGCGGTCCCGATCGACAACGTGCCCGGGAACCCCTGGTGCTCGCCGCTCGCGGCGACCGTGATCGCCGGGCCGAGCATCACCTCGCCGGGGTCGAACGCGGCGACCAGCCCGTCGGCGAGCGCGGTGGCGATGCGCGTGTCGGTGTCCAGCGGCAGGTGAGGCCCGTGCTGCTCGAACGATCCCACCGGCACCGCCACGAGCGGCCGCCGTGGCGCGTCCCACAGCTCGGTCCACGTGCGATGGCCCAGGACGCGCAGCGATCGCCGGGCGCGGCGATCGGGTCCGGAGGCGTCGCCGGCTGGGCCCGGTGTCGTCATGCTGGACCGGCGCCCATCTTGCTTCGCCCGGCGCCCATCACGCTTCGCCCGGGGCGACGTATCCCCACGCGCGCAGCGCGGCGACGATCCGATCGGCGGCGGCGTCGGGCGCCAGCGCAACGGGATCGCCACGGCGCGTCGCCCCGGCGGCGTGGACGAGTGCGGTGACCCGCTGCAACGGATCCGCTCCGGCGGGTGGGGCGACCACCTTCGGACGCGGCCGATACGGCACCAGCGGCGGTTCGGCGGAGACGGCGTCGAGCGGACCGTCGACCACGGTGAGCGGTGCGGAGGCGGCGGCCAGGCAGGCACGCAGCGATGCCCGGCGCAGGCGGGTCGCGGAACCTTCGACGGAGATGACGCACGGCCCGTCGATGCCGACCTGCTCGCGCCGGCCGCCGTCGAGACGACGCATTGCCGTCATCGGCGTGGCGGACGGTTCCACGGCGACGACCCCGAGCACCTGGGCGACGCGCAGCAGATCGGCGAGGAACGCGGGAACGCTGCCACTGCCGCGGTCCAGCGAGGCGTCACCGCACCAGATGGTGCCGGCGTCGGCCAGCTGGCCGGCGAGCGCGTGGGCGGTGGCCGTGGCGGGGATGCCGGTGGCGCAGCGCACCAGCACGGCCGAACGCGCGCCCGCGGCGAGCGCGTCACGCCGGGCG
>CAZMHG010000516.1:0-2683 GCA_964565975.1 uncultured Ilumatobacteraceae bacterium
GATGCGGGGGCGCGGCCGGTCCAGCGTCAGCTCGTGGAACACGCCGGCGAGGTGCTGCGGCGTGACCTCCTTGCTGGACAGGCCGTAGCGCCCACCGATGACGCGCGGCATGGTCCCGGTGGGGAGGTCGCCACGAGCAGCCGCTTCGGTGAGCGCGGTCATCACGTCCAGGTACAGCGGTTCACCCAGCGCGCCCGGCTCCTTCGTCCGGTCGAGCACGGCGATGTGCCCCACGGTGTTCGGCAGCGCGGCCAGCAGGGCCTCCACCGGGAACGGCCGGTACAGGCGCACGGTCAGCACGCCGACCTTCTCGCCGCGGGCCTGCAACGCGTCGACGCACTCCTGCGCCGCGCCCGCCGCCGAACCCATCAACACGATCACCCGCTCGGCGTCGGGAGCGCCGTGGTACTCGATCAGGTGGTAGCGGCGCCCGGTGCGCTCGGCCAGTTCGCCGAAGACGTCCTCGACGACGCCGGGCACCGCGTCGTAGAACTGGTTGCACGCCTCGCGCGCCTGGAAGAACACGTCCGGGTTCTGTGCCGTGCCGCGCACCGTCGGGGCATCAGGGGTCAGGCCGCGCAGGCGGTGGGCGACGATGTCGTCGTCACGGACCAGGGCGGCGATGTCGGCGTCCTCGAGCAACTGGATCTTGCCGATCTCGTGGCTGGTCCGGAACCCGTCGAAGAAGTGCAGGAACGGGATGCGCGCCCGCAGCGTGGCCGCGTGGGCGACGAGGGCGAAGTCGTGCGCTTCCTGCACGGACGCGGCCGACAGCATCGCCCACCCGGTCGATCGGGCGTGCATCACGTCGCTGTGGTCGCCGAAGATGCTCAGCGCATGCGTCGCCAGCGTCCGCGCGGCGACATGGATCACGCACGGGGTCAGCTCGCCGGCGATCTTGAACATGTTCGGGATCATCAACAGCAGGCCTTGGCTGGCGGTGAACGTGGTCGCCAGTGCGCCCTTCTGCAGCGCGCCGTGCAGCGCCCCGGCCGCTCCCGCCTCGCTTTGCATCTCGATCACGTCGGGGACCAGCCCCCACCGGTTCGTCCGTCCGGCGCTGGCCCAGTCGTCGGCGTACTCGCCCATCGGCGATGCCGGGGTGATCGGGTAGATCGCGACGACCTCGCTGAGTGCGTACGCAACGCGGGTCGCTGCTTCGTTGCCGTCGAGGCAGGTCCACTGGGGGGTCATCGGCTTCTCCTCGGGGCACGTGAGCGACACCCCATGGGTTTCAATCTCGCGCCCTGCGTCCTGGCTCGAAAGGGTCGAAAGGCACCCAGAACCCCGACGTCGGACCCGGCCGGGTGGTCCCGGCCGGGCGTTGCCGGCCGGGCGTTGCCGGCCGGGCGCGCCGGTCCGGTCTAGTGCTTGGTCGCGGGCAGGGTGGCCTTGGCCTTGTCCACGAGGTGCGCGGGGAGCACGTCGTAGTGGTCGTGCTGGGCGGTGAAGGCGCCGCGGCCACCGGTCATCGAACGCAGGTCGACCGCATAGCTGGCCAACTCGCTGGTCGGGACGAAGGCGGTGACGATCTGGTCGCCGTGGTCCCCGGTGTCGGTGCCCTGGACGCGCCCACGGCGGGTGTTGATGTCGCCCATCACGTCGCCCTGATGGCTGTTGGGGACCGAGATGCGCACCAGCGAGACCGGTTCGAGGACCACGGAGCCCGCCGCGGCCAGGCCGTCGCGGAAGCCCTGCGCAGCGGCGGTCTTGAACGCCATCTCGCTGGAGTCCACGGCGTGGTACTTGCCGTCGACGCACTCGACCTTGACGTCGACCACGGGGAAGCCGTAGTGGCCGCCGTGGACCATCGCTTCCTCGACGCCCTTCAGCACGGCGGGGATGTAGTTGCGCGGGATCGCCCCACCGACGATCGAGTCGACGAACTGGAAACCCTCGCCACGGCCGAGCGAGGACACCCTCATGTTCACCACCGCGTACTGGCCGTGGCCACCGGTCTGCTTCTTGACCTTGCCTTCGGACGCGGCCGCACCGGTGATCGTCTCGCGATACGGCACGCGCACCGGCTCGGTGTTGACGTGGACGCCGAACTTGCGGGCCAGGCGCTCGAGCGCGACGGCGACGTGCGTCTCGCCGAAGCCGCGCACGATCGTCTGCTTGGTCTCCTCGACGCGATCGACCAACAGCTGTGGGTCCTCGGCCTGCAGGCGACCGAGCGCCGAACCGAGCTTGTCGTCGTCCGCCTGCGTCGCGGCGATCACGGCGACACCGTGCTGGGCGACTGCCCCGTCGCGCGGGGGGACGCGCACGGGCTGGCCCTTGGGTGCGAGGGCGTCTCCGGTGTTGGTGCCGGCCAGCTTCGACACGGCGGCCAGGTCGCCGGCGACGACCTCGTTGACCGGGTGCTGGTCCTTGCCGCGCACCGAGAACATCGCGTGCAACCGCTCGTCGTGACCCGTGCGCGTGTTGACCAGGTGCTGGTCGGTCCTCAACGTGCCGGTGAGCACCTTGAACAGCGAGAGCTGGCCGACGAACGGGTCGGTGATCGTCTTGTAGACGTGTGCCAGCGCTTGGCCGGAGGCGTCGCAGGCGACCTCCACTCGCACGGCGGCGTCGCCGGCGCCGCCCTCGACGGTTGCCGGCCGGTCGGCGGGGGATGGCCCCAGCTCGCAGATGAAGTCGGCCAGGCGGTCGACGCCGACGCCGGTGGCCGCGGAGCCGA
>CAZMHG010000517.1:0-2681 GCA_964565975.1 uncultured Ilumatobacteraceae bacterium
ATGCGTGCCTCGCTGGCCCGTTCGCTGGTCCTCGACCCGGACGTATTCCTGTTCGACGAGCCCTTCGGCGCGGTGGACGAGATCACCCGCGAGCACCTCAACGACGAGGTCATGGCGCTGTTCGGCGCCCGCCGCTTCGCCGGGTTGTTCATCACCCACTCGATCGCCGAGGCGGTGTTCCTGTCGACCCGGGTCATGGTGATGAGCGCACGGCCGGGCAAGGTCGTGGCCACCTTCGACGTGCCGTTCGCCTATCCCCGGGTGCCGGACCTGCGGTTCGACCCGCGCTTTGCCGAGTTGAGCGGTCGCGTGTCGCATGCGCTCCGGGACGCGCACGCATGAGCACCACCACGGCGGCGGCCACCGGCGACGGCGTCGGGCTGGCGGGCGTGCAACCGGTCGTGCCCGTCGAGGACATGCCGCCGCCCGAGCGGCCCAAGCGCATCGGGTGGTCCGACGTCGTCGGGCCGCTGATCGTCTTCGTCGTGTTCCTGCTGGCGTGGGAGTACATGCACCGCGACGGCATGCAGCGCCTGTTCGGCAAGCCAGGGTTCCTGGTCCCGTCGCCGGTCTCGGTCGTCGACCAGTTCCTCAACAGCCCGGGCCACATCATCCGCAAACGGCTGATCACCGGCCTCGGGTGGACCAGCCTGGTCGCCGCGATCGGTCTGACGATCACGATCGTCGTCGGGGTCGGTTGGGCGGTGCTGATGTCCCGCGCCCGTTGGGTGGAGCGGGCGTTCTTCCCCTACATGGTTGCCCTGCAGGCCACGCCGGTGCTGGCAATCGTGCCGCTGATCGGGTCGATCATCGGCTTCGAGCTGAACTCGCGAGTGTTCGTCTGCGTGATGATCTCGTTCTTCCCGGTCGTGACCAACACGCTGTTCGGGCTGACGTCGGTCGACCAGAGCCAGCACGACCTGTTCACCCTGCGCTCGGCGAGCCGGATGACCCGCTTGCGCAAGCTGCAGTTCCCGGCGGCGATGCCGGCGATGTTCACCGGCTTTCGCACCTCGGCGGGGCTGTCGGTGATCGGCGCCATCGTCGGCGAGCAGTTCTTCCAACAAGGCTCCAAGCCGGGCATCGGCATCGCCATCGAGCAGTTTCGCCAGAAGGGTGTGATGGAGGGGACCTACGCCGGTTTGATCCTGATCGCCCTGCTGGGCATCGCCATCTTCATCCTGTTCGGCTGGCTCGGGCGCCTGGTCGTCGGCCACTGGTACGAGGCCAACAGGAGCTAGATCACCGTCCCACCACCCAGGCCACGGCCTGCTTGATTCCACCAACCACCTTCCACCAACCGGCTTTCCACCAACCAGCCTTCAACCACCAACAAGGAGCACCACCCATGCAACACCGACGCAGCGCCAAGCTGCTCGCAGCTTCGTTCGCCGCCTCGATGCTGATCGTGGCGTGCGGCGACGACAAGCCGGCGACGACCACCACCGTGGCGACGACGACGCCAGCGACCACCGCGGGCACCAATTCGGCGACGACCGCAGCCACCACGGCTGCCACGACCGCCGCCACCACGGCTGCCACGACCGCCGCCACGACGGCGGCGACCACCGCCGCCACGACGGCGGCGACCACGGCAGGCACGTCGGCAGATGCGTCCACCACGGTGGCCGCCGCTGCCACGACCCCGGCGACGACGGCAGCCACCACAGCAGCAACCACCGCTGCCACGACAGCCGCAACCACAGCCGCAACCACAGCTGCCACGACAGCCGCTACCACGGCGGCGACGACCGCCGCCACGACGGCGGCGACCACCGGCGACACGACGGCGGCGACCACCGCTGCGACGACAGCCGCGACAACGGCAGCGACCACTGCGGCAACCTCGGCTGCCACGACGGCGGCGACCACCGCTGCCACGACGACGGCGACCACCGCAGCGACGACAGCCGCAACGACCGCAGCCACGGCAGCGGTGACCACACCGGCAACCGCGGCGGCGACGATGGTCGCCGGGACCACGGCAACCTCCGGCGCAGCAGCGGCCCCGGTCTCGCTCGCCGGCGACTGCCCGGCGACCGTCGTGATCCAGACGGACTGGATGCCGGAAGCAGAGCACGGCTTCCTGTACCAGATGGTCGGCGCGGGCTACACGATGGACAAGTCGAAGGCCTACGTCACCGGTCCGCTGATCGACGCCAACGGCAACGACACGGGTGTCAAGATCCAGATCCGCTCGGGTGGCAAGCCGCAGGGCTACACGCCGGTGTCGCAGCTGATGTACACCGACAGCGACATCTTCCTTGGGTTCGTCTACACCGACGAGGGAATCCAGTTCTCGGGCAAGTTCCCCACCGTGGCTGTCGAGTCGGGCTTCAACAAGAACCCGCAGATGATCATGTGGGACCCGAACACCTACCCGGACGTCAAGGGCATCAAGGATCTGGGCACCAAGGGCGTCAAGGTCCGCTACTTCAGCGGCGCGGCGTACATGGACTTCTTCACCGGCAGCGGCATCCTGACCAAGGCACAGGTCGACGGTTCCTACAACGGTGACCCGTCGCTGTTCATCGCCGATCAGGGCAAGGCCGCCCAGCAGGGCTTCGGCTCGGCCGAGCCGTACCTGTACAAGTCGGAGCTGAAGAACTGGGGCAAGGACGTGGCCTACCAGTACATCAACGACGTCGGCTGGAGGAACTACGCCGAGTCCATCGCCACCA
>CAZMHG010000518.1:0-2677 GCA_964565975.1 uncultured Ilumatobacteraceae bacterium
CCTTCTCGCGCTTGAACTCGACCGGGTCGATGGCCGCGATGGTCGTCGCCCCGGCCATGCGCGCGCCCTGCACGGCGTTCATCCCGATCCCGCCGGTGCCGACCACGGCGACCGTGTCGCCGGCGTGCACCTCGCCGGCGTAGACCGCCGAACCCCAGCCGGTGACGACCCCGCAGCCCAACAGGCAGGCGCGATCGAGCGGGTACTCGTTGCCGATCTTGACGCACGCGGCCTCGTGGACCACCGTGTGGTGGGCAAAGGTACCCAGCCCGACGCCCAGCACGATGTCCTTGCCGCGGGCGTGGTGGCGCGTCGTGCCGTCGCTGATCTGCGTGCCGACCGCCATGTTCATCGCCAGGTCGCACAGGTTGCTGTGCCCCGTGGCGCACGACGGGCAGCGGCCGCACGCCGGCACGAAGCCGAACACGACATGGTCGCCGGGGGCGACGCTGAACACGCCCGGCCCGATCTCCATCACGATGCCGGCGCCCTCGTGGCCGCCGATCAACGGCGGTTCGGGGGTGATGCCGACCATGTCGCCGGTGACCAGATGCTCGTCGCTGTGGCACATGCCCGACGCCATCAGCTTGACCAGGACCTCGCCGGTCTTCGGCGGATCGAGCTCGATGTCCTCAACGCTCCACGGCGTGTTCCGCTCCCACAAGATCGCTGCTCTGGTCTTCACCGCGTCTCCCTCGACTGCCGTCGTCACGCGCCGGACGGGCGCTGTGCGCAAACTAGCGCCGACAGCAAGATCCACCGCTACGCTCCCGCCATGGAACGCGACGCCGCCGTGGGCACCCCGGAAGCCGCCGACACCGCAGCCGACGAGACCACCTCCGACCAGCTGCTGAGCGACGAGCTGCTCGTGGAAGAGATCTCGATCGACGGGATGTGCGGCGTCTACTAGCACCCACGGCGGACCCGGCACGCAGGCGCGCACGATGCCCGTCCGGCTGACCTCCGCGCTGGAGCTGCACCCGCAGGTCGCCCTGCGGCCCGAGCCGTTCGGTGCGCTCGCCTACCACTACGGCAACCGCCGGCTGGTGTTCCTCAAGCATCCCGACGTGGTCCGCGTCGTGCGCGCCCTGGCCGACCATCCGTCGCTCGGCGACACCCTCACCGCGTGCGGCATCGACGCGGCGCGGCGCGGCGCATTCGTCACCGCCGTCGAATCCTTGCGGGCCAGCGATGTCGTGCGCGTGCGCGGTGACCAGACGCGCGGTGAACAGACGTGCGGTGAGCAGACGCGCGGCGCGATCCTGGACGAGACGCGATGAGCACCGCGACCCTTGTCCACGAGATGAAGCGCGGCCTCGACGCGCCGATCTGCCTGACGTGGGAGCTGACCTACGCCTGCAACCTGCAGTGCGTGCACTGCCTGTCGTCGTCCGGCCGGCGAGACCCCCACGAGCTGACCACCGCCCAGTGCCGCCGGGTGATCGACGAGCTCCATGATCTGCAGGTCTTCTACGTCAACATCGGCGGCGGCGAGCCCACCGTGCGCGCCGACTTCGACGACCTCGTCGAGTACGCGATCGCGCGTGGCGTCGGCGTGAAGTTCTCCACCAACGGGCTGCGCCTCACCCCCGAGGTTGCCCGGCGCTACGCGGCCACGGCGTACCTCGACGTGCAGATCTCGATCGACGGTGCCGACGCGGCGACGAACGACGCCGTGCGCGGCGCGGGGAGCTTCGCCATGGCCCGCGCCGCGATGGACGCGCTCGCCGGTGCCGGCTTCGGGCCGTTCAAGATCAGCGTCGTCGTCACCCGGCACAACGTCGGCCAGCTGGACGCCTTCAAGGCGATCGCCGACGGGTACGGCGCGCAGTTGCGCCTCACCCGCCTGCGCCCGAGCGGTCGCGGCGCCGACACGTGGCCAGAACTGCATCCCACGCAGGCCCAGCAGCGCGACGTGTACCAATGGCTGTTGGCCAACGGCGACGACGTCCTCACCGGCGATTCGTTCTTCCACCTCAACGCGCTCGGCCCCGAGCCGCTGGCCGGGCTCAACATGTGCGGCGCGGGGCGCGTCGTGTGCCTGATCGACCCGGTCGGGCAGGTGTACGCCTGCCCGTTCGTCATCCACCCCGAGTTCCTCGCCGGCAGCGTGCTGGACCCGGATGGGTTCACCGGCGTGTGGCGCCACTCGCCGCTGTTCGGCAGTCTGCGCCAACCGCAATCGGCCGGCGCGTGCGCGTCGTGCGGCGCGTTCGACGCGTGCCAGGGCGGCTGCATGGCGGCCAAGTTCTTCACCGGGCTCCCGCTCGACGGCCCGGACCCGGAGTGCGTCGCCGGCCACGCCGAGCCGGCGCTCGCCGCGTTGGGGTCGTCCGCGCCATCCGCCGCAACCGGCTCGTCCGGCGTCACCGCGGTGCGCCTGACGCCGAAACCGTCACCCGATCACTCGATGCGCCGAACACCGGTCGTCAGCGTCCATCGCTGATCGCCGATCCCACGTAGGCTGCGCCGAATGAGCGGGTTCGCGTGGGCCGTCGTCCTGACCCCGGTGGCGTACCTGCTCGGCACGTTCCCCAGCGCTGTGATGGTCGGCCGGGCCAAGGGTCTGGACATCACCAAGGTCGGCTCGGGCAACCCGGGCGCCTCCAACGTCGCCCGCGTGATGGGCCCCCGGTGGGGCTCGCTGGTCTTCCTGCTCGACGCCCTGAAGGGGGCG
>CAZMHG010000519.1:0-2674 GCA_964565975.1 uncultured Ilumatobacteraceae bacterium
GGCGACGAGTTCGTCGACTGGACGTATCTCAATCACTACGTGTGCAACGGCGCGGTCATCCTGTGCGCCTTCGACGACCCGAACGACGAGGTCGCCGCCGACATCCTGCGCGACGTGTATCCGGGCAGGCAGATCGTCCTGCACGACGCACGCGAGATCTTCGCCGCGGGCGGCGGCATCCATTGCATCACCCAGCAGCAGCCGAAGGTGTCCGGGGGCTGACATGGCCAACGTCCTGGCCGACGCGTTGCTGGACGCAGCGAGGCGCGACCCCACGACAGACGCGTTGCGCGAACCGGCGGGTGTGCGCTGGACGCGGGCCGACCTGTTGGATCGCTCGGCGCAGTACGCCAACGCACTCGTCCGCAGCGGGATCGCGCCGGGTGATCGAGTTGCCGTGCACAGCGCGGCGCGTGCCGAGATCGTCGCCCTGCACCTGGGCGTCCTGCGCGCTGGTGCGGTCTACGTGCCGATGAACTCGGCCTACACCGCTCGCGAGGTGGGCGCGCTGACGGCCGATGCCGGTGCCGCCCTGGTGGTCACCGACGACGGCGCCGCCGGTACCTCCTCGCTCGCCGCCGTGGCCGAGCACGCCGACACCCTGCCTGCGGCGTTCGACGACGTCTCCCGCGACGCCGCGGACCTCGGCTCGATCCTGTACACCTCGGGCACGACGGGCAGCCCGAAGGGCGCCGCGCTGAGTCACGCCAACCTGGCCTGGAGTGCACGCACCCTGTCGGGCTACTGGCGAATGACCCACGCCGACACGCTGCTGCACACCCTGCCGCTGTTCCACGTCCACGGTCTGTTCGTCGCCGTGCACTGCACCTTGGTGACCGGCGGTGCGATCGTGATGCTCGACCGCTTCGCGCCGGACGGTGTGATCGACCACCTCCCCGAGGCGACGGTGCTGATGGGTGTGCCGACGCACTACACCCGCCTGCTCGCCTCGACCCGATTCGATCGCCGCGCGTGCGCAGGCGTGCGGCTGTTCACCTCCGGTTCGGCGCCGATGCTGGCGACCACGCACGAGGCGTTCACGGCGCGCACCGGGCATCACATCGTCGAGCGCTACGGGATGACCGAGACGAACATCCTGACGAGCATCCCGGTCGGTGGGCCGTACCGACCGGGCACGGTCGGCCGGGCGTTGCCCGGCCAGGAGGTGCGCATCGCCGCACCCGCCGAGGGCTCTTCCGGCACCGCCCAGGCAGGCCCGATCGAGGTGCGCGGCCCGAACGTGTTCGGCGGCTATTGGGGCCGACCCGACCTGCAGGAGACCGAGTTCACGCCCGACGGGTGGTTCCGCACCGGTGACCTGGGGATGATCCACGACGACGGGTTCGTCGAGATCGTCGGGCGGGCCAAGGACCTGATCATCACCGGTGGGCTGAACGTCTATCCGAAAGAGGTCGAGCTCGTCCTGGACGCCCTGCCCGGCGTCGACGAGTCGGCGGTGATCGGCATCGCCCACCCCGACTTCGGCGAGACGGTCGTCGCCGTCGTCACCGCGCGCCCCGGGCACGTGCTGGACGGTGAGGCGATCCGCGCACAGGCTCGCAACGAGCTCGCTGCGTTCAAGGTGCCCAAACGGGTCGTGGTGGTCGACGCGCTGCCGCGCAACGCGATGGGCAAGGTGGAAAAGGCGAAGCTGCGCGCCACCTACGGCTGACACGCTCGGCCGAGGCGATCGGCCAGGGTGAGCCGGCGCCGGCTACTGCTTCAGGATCGGGTCGGTCAGCTCGAGGTCGCTGGCCAGGTCGCGGAACGGCTTCAGGCCCGCCTTGGCCAGGCGGTCGTGGTACAGCTTGGTGCCATCCTCGGACGACAGGTCCTGCTCGATGACGTCGCGCATCGTGCGGATGATCTCGACCGAGCTCTCGGCGAAGTAGATCTTGCGGCCGAACAGGGCCACGCGGGCGCCGTACTTCTCGGCCTGCTTGACCAGCTCCAACGTGTCGCGGTTGGTGCCGGACGCCCCGCCGAGGATCCCGACCACCAGGTGGCCAGGGTCGAATGCGGCAAGCGCTTCGGTCGACTTCGGCCCGTTGTACACGGCCTTCAGGAACACGGGCCGCTCGAAGCGCGACACGCCGGCCAGGCAGCGGGTGATCGCGTCGTTGTTGTAGTCGGCGAACGCCGCGTCGCCGGTGGCGACCGGGTACTGCGGATTGAACACCTCGAGGATGTGCCGCACGCCCGCGGCCGAGGCCTCGTCGCGGAACGCGGCGTAGCGCTCGAGCGTGTGCAGGTCGACCTGCAGGTCGTTGTAGAAGCTGATCGCGTACAGGCCGAGGTCGGACACGGCGCGCACCCGGTCGAGGCGCGGCGTGCGGAACGGCGCAGCCGGCAGGTGCCGGTAGTTGGCGCCGCGCGGGTTCCAGATGTCGCTCGAGTCGTTGACGCGCACAGCCGGCGTGACCGGCGTGTCGGCGTACAGACCCTGGCTGGTCAGCGTCTCGGCGGTCGACAGCGAGGTCAGCATGATGTCGACGAGGTCGGACTCGGTGACCCGGATCATGTCGTCCTGGTAGTCGCGCATCGTCTTGAGCTGGTCGGTCGGGTTGCCGTCGGCGTCACGGACGAAGCCACAGGCGGCCATGCCGAAGGACATGTCGGCGTCCTTGGCGTCTGCGATGATGAAGTCGGTGGGGCGGTAGGTGCCGGCCTTGAT
>CAZMHG010000520.1:0-2651 GCA_964565975.1 uncultured Ilumatobacteraceae bacterium
CCTGTGCGCGCGGCGCAACGGGGGGGGGGCCCCCCCCCGGGGGGCCGCCCCCCCACGCCTCTACCTGTCCCAGCCGTCCCAGCCCTGCCGTCGCCCGTCCCAGCCGTCCCGGTCCCACCGGCCGCGCCGGCCACGCGGGCAGCGCCGGCAGCGTCGGTCAACAGCCACGGCAGGATCGCGACGGCCCACAGCGTGGTCAGGTGGCCGACACTCAGCCTGGTCAGCACGAACGGGTTGAACACGGCCAGCGCCGCGGCGACGCCCGCGCCCGCTCGCCCGGCACCGGACTGGCGCGCCAGTCGGGCGGTCGACACGCCGAGCATCAGCAGCGATCCGGCGAGCATCACCCGGCCGGCGGTCAGCCCACCGATCGCTCGTCCCAGCAGCCAGTACGGCAGCCACCCGGGGAACCGGCGGCCGAGCTCTGGGCCGAGCCCCCACAACGTCTGCGGGAACTGCACGTCCGGCAGCACGACGAGGTCGACCGAGAGTAACGCCCCGCGTCGGGTGACGATCGGCCACAGCACGATCGCGACGAGCACGACGAGCACGCCGACCCCCAGGACGACCAGGACAGATCCACCCCAGGCGCGCCGGACACCGAGCCGGATACCGCTCCGGATCCCGCCTCGGACACCGCGCCGGACACCGCGGCGACCATCGCCCGCGCGGGCCCCGTGCGGTGCGTCCGACGCGACCGGGCGGTTCACGGCTCGTCGAGTGGGAGCGCGGCTTGGAGTCGCCGGCAGGTGGCCGACGCAGGCGGCACCTCGACCGACGTCGCCACGTGCTGGCGGTCGGGGTCGGTGGCCACCGCGGCGGGCAACGCCGTCACCTGGTACCAGTCGGAGTTCCACGACTGCGTTGGCAGCCGCATGCGGAACGCGCCGGGGCCGCTGACCGTGTACCACTCCAACGACGAGTCGACGTCCACGTCGATGTCCACGGGCCGACCGTCCGCACGCCACCAGGACGACACGATCGGGCCGACCGCCGTGGTCGCCGACAACCGGGCCCAACCGGTGCCGTTCGACTGGATGGCAACGCTTGCCGCGCCGCCGGAGAAGTTCAGCACCGTGGCGCTGGCGGTGTCCGTCGTCGCTGTTGCCGAGCCGGTGAGATCGCTCGGTTCGACCGTCGCCGAGATGCGCATCCCGTGGAGCTCGGCGAACGTCCACGGCGAGACGTCCTCGCCGGTGGCGACGAGCACCGCCTGACAGTTGCCGATGATCAGGAAGTGTTCGGCCGTCCCCACGAGGGGTGCCGAGGTCGCGGTCGTCACCACGTGGTCGTCCCGCGTCACGAACCGGCTCTGCCGATCCACGTAGCGCGCCAGGCGCGACCCACCCTCGGCCAGCGTTGCCGCCGTCGTCGCCGCGGCGAGGTTTGCCGACGCGCCGAAGGCAACCAGCACGCCGAGCGCGACGATCGCGACGCGTCGCACAGCAGGCCGGCGCCCGGCGAGCCGCGCGCCGATGTCGACGCAGCCGATCGCCCCGCCGACCACCAGCGGCGGCACGAACTCGACGGTGTAGCGGTTGGCTAGGTACCCGTAGAACATGATCCCGGCGGGGACCGCGAGCGCACCGAGAAGCACCGGCATGAGCGTGCGCGCCTGCGCCCGCGGCCGGCGGCGCGCGACGCAGAAGATGCCCCACAGCGCCAGCATGAACAGCGCCGGCATGAACGCCGGCACACCGCCCGTGCGGTACACCTGGTCGTAGACCAGCGACGCGTCGGTGCGCACGGGCGTGGCCGGGAGCGTGAGCCACGGGAACATCGGGATCGTGCGGATGCCGGCCGGGTTGAGGTAGGTGCGCAGGTTGGTGAGGAAGAACTGGGTGCCGTCGAGCCCGCCGCCGTTCACCGCCAGCGCCCAGCGCCGGCTGGCGTTCACGGATGTCCAGACCTGCTTGTCCAGCGGGAAGATGTAGACGTTGCCGAACTTGACGTAGTTGTAGGCGAACCCGGCCGCCAGCGGCACGAGCCCGGCGAACAGCAGCCCGATCCACAGCTTCGACCCGGCGCGCCGACCTGGGCAGGACGCAGCGAACCGCAGCCAGAACGCACCGATGATCAACGCCACGACGCATGCCCATCCGTCGGTGGACCGCGAGCCGACCGCCGCCAGGGTGCTCAGCCCGGCCATCACCACGGTGCCGGCACCGCCGCTGCCGTCGAGGACGCGCAGCAACGCCACGAGCGTGAACAGGACCATCGCCACGGCCCACAGGTAGGCCTCGTGGTAGACCCACGGCAGAGCGGCAAGGTAGACCAGCGCCGAGCCGCCGACCACGGCGAACACGAACAGCCCGGTGATCGTCGCCTCGGCACGGCTCACCGGTGCGTCGCCGCGCAGCAACCGGCGGATCCCCGAGACGAGTCCGATCACCGCCACCGTGATCGCCAGGTGGGCGAGGAGCATGTACGGCGCCGTCAGCCGGCCGTTGAACCGATCGGTCAGCGCCAGGATGGGCATCCGCAGGATCGCCGGGAACGGCGGGAAGTACATGTAGTGCCTGCCGCCGACGACGAACGCCTCGATGCTCAGCGACCCCGGCGGCACGTCGAGGTGGCCGCGGAAGAACGCCTGCGCCTGGATGTCGTAGAAGTTCGAGAAGTAGCCGTGCGGGTTCGCCGTGCGGAACGGT
>CAZMHG010000521.1:0-2649 GCA_964565975.1 uncultured Ilumatobacteraceae bacterium
GGAGGCCATGCTGGCCGAATGCACCGGCTACGACGCCGTCAGCCTGCAGCCGAACGCCGGCAGCCAGGGTGAGTTCGCCGGCCTGCTGGCGATCCGCGCGTTCCACGCGGCGAACGGCGACGGGCAGCGGCAGATCTGCCTGATCCCCTCCAGCGCGCACGGGACCAACGCGGCCAGCGCGGTGATGGCCGGGTTCCAGGTCGTGGTCGTCGCCTGTGACGACGGCGGCAATGTCGACATCAGCGATCTGCGCGCCAAGGTCGCCGACGCCGGCGATCGCCTTGCCGCCGTCATGGTGACCTACCCGTCCACGCATGGGGTGTTCGAGGAGGCGATCACCGAGATCTGCGACGTCGTCCACCACGCCGGCGGTCAGGTCTACGTGGATGGGGCCAACCTCAATGCACTGGTCGGCATGGCGCGGCCCGGCGCGTTCGGCGCCGACGTCAGCCACCTCAACCTGCACAAGACGTTCTGCATCCCGCACGGCGGTGGCGGGCCGGGTGTCGGACCGGTTGCAGTGCGCGCCCACCTCGCGCCGTTCCTGCCCGGTGCCGGCGTCGTCGGCCCGGTGTCGGCGGCGCCGTACGGCTCGGCGCTGATCCTGCCGATCTCGTGGGTCTACATCTCGCTGATGGGCGCGGCGGGCTTGGCCCGGGCGACGGCGAGCGCGGTGCTCAACGCCAACTACCTCGCCGAGCGTCTCGATCCGCACTTTCCCGTGCTGTACCGCGGTGCCCGTGGCCGGGTCGGGCACGAGTGCATCATCGACCTCCGGCCGATCACCAAGTCCACCGGTGTGACCGTCGACGACGTCGCCAAGCGGCTGATCGATTGCGGCTTCCACGCGCCGACGATGAGCTTCCCGGTGGCCGGCACGCTGATGATCGAACCGACCGAGAGCGAGTCGCTTGCGGAACTCGACCGGTTCGTCGCCGCGATGGTGGCCATCCGGGCGGAGATCGACGACATCGGTGCCGGCACATACCCGGTCGCCGACAGTCCGCTGCGCCACGCGCCGCACACGGCCGCCGACCTGCTCGGCGAGTGGGACCGGCCCTACAGCCGTGAGGTGGGCGCCTTCCCGGTTGCCGCGGTGCGGGCGAACAAGTACTTCCCGCCGGTGAGCAGGATCGACGGGGTCTACGGGGACCGCCACCTGGTGTGCAGCTGCCCGCCGATCGAGGCATTCGCCGAGCACTGACCAGCCCGACGCCGCTGGTTGGGGTGGACGCATCGCGTCCCTCCCCTGCTGGCGCCGGCCGGATACCGTGTCCACATGGCAGACCCGACCATCCCTGGCCTTGGCGACGTGTGGAACCTGTTCGGTTCCGGCGTGGCGCGCAGCTTCGGCCAGTTCCAGCGCGGCGTGAGCGAGTTCGTTCGCGCCGTGGAGAACTTCAACAAGACCATGGAGCAGATGCACCTCGTCGCCGAGCGCGTCAACTCGCTGATGGACGCGGTCGAGACGCCGATCCGCCAGACGGTCCCCCAGCTGCAGCGGGTCGTGCGTGCCGCCGACACGCTCGTCGAACAGCTCTCGGGACCGATCGAGGAGGTCGCGCCGGGACTCCAGCGGTTGGCCGAGACGCTGGCCAACCCGGTCCTCACCCGGCTGCCCCACGAGCTCGGCTCGTTCCTCGAGGTCCTCGCCGACATGGCCGGCCGGCTGCGGCCACTGTCCCAACTGGCAGACGCCGCAGGTGGAATGTTCGGGCTGCGCAATCTGGTCGGGCTCGGGGTTCGCCCGGGTGAGCCGGCGGCGCGGCCGGTCGCACCCGACGTCCGACCGGCCGCGGCCACCTCGGCCACCTCGGCCCCGGTGGTACCTCCCCCGCCGCAGCCTGCCTCGACCACCGGGGTGAAGGCCGCCGCGGCGACGCAGGCGAAGAAGGCCGCGAAGCGTGCACCGGCGAAGAAGAAGGCACCGGCAGCGACACAGGCGAAGAAGCCAAGTCCGGCGAAGAAGGCCGCGCCGCGGCCTCGGCCGGCGTCGAGCTGACGAGCTACCGCTTGGTGACGAACGGGGTCGGTGCCACTCGGCCGGCCAGCGCGGAGCCGCGGACGTCCACCGTGACGGGGGTACCCACCGCGATGTCGGCCGGCAGGAAGCCGAGCCCGATGCCGTGGCCGAGCACGGGCGAGAAGTTGCCGCTGGTCAGCGTGCCGACCTGCTGACCGTCGACCAGCACGGCACAATCGGCGCGTGGTGGGCGGCGGCCGTCGGTGGTGATCCCGCGCAGCAGGCGGGCCGGCCCGGCGTCGCGTTCTGCGGCGAGCGGTTCGCGACCGCGGAACTCGTCCTTGTTCCACGCGACGACCCACCCGAGACCGGCCTGCAGCGGTGTGATGCCGGGCCCGAGCTCGTGGCCGTGCAGCGGCAGGGCCGCTTCCAGCCGCAACGTGTCGCGCGCGCCCAGCCCGGCCGGCACCGCACCCGCGTCGCAGAACGCGGTCCACAGATCCGCGGCCGCGGACGCGGGGACCGACAGTTCGAAGCCACGCTCGCCGGTGTAGCCGGTGCCGGCGATGGTGACCGGAATCGCGTTCCACACGACCTGCCGGACGCGGAACTTGCCGATCTCGCCGATGTCCGGGGCGACGACGGCGAGCAGGTCGTGTGACGTGGGGCCCTGGACGGCGAGCACC
>CAZMHG010000522.1:0-2647 GCA_964565975.1 uncultured Ilumatobacteraceae bacterium
TGGTGCCGATCGCGACGTACAGCCCGTCCACGTCGGTGTGGTCGTAGATCGGCAGCCAGTCGTCGCTCACGTCGTACAGCGCCGCCAGGCCCGCCGGCGACGGCGGCACACCGACCGTCGAGATCCGCCGGGCGAGCCGGGTGGTGTTCGCCTCCCACCCCTCCACCGTCGTCGACTCGTTGTAGTGGTCGGCGTCGTCGATCCACTCCAGCGGGTCGCAGTCCGGTTCGACGCTGCCGACCAGCGTGGTGCCGCCGAGGTGCGGGCGCGAGTAGGTGCCCAGGTCGACATCGGTCAGGATCGGCGCGCCGGAGTCGAGACTGAACCCACGCGCCGAGGGCACGACGTGCACCTCCTGGCGCATCGGTCGGGTCTGGATGCCGGTGGGCGGCAGACCGGCCATCCGGTTGATCGCGCTGGAGTGCGGTCCTGCGGCGTTGACCACGAACGACGCCGGAACCGTGGCCGCGGTCTCACCCGCGCGCCGTGTGTCCAGCGCCACGACGCGGCCGCCGTCGATGACCAGCCCGGTGACCTCGGTGCGGAACCGGAACTCGGCACCACCGGCGGCGGCGGCGACCATCAGGTTGTGCGCGGCCAGCGCCGGGTCGTCGACGAAACCGGCGTCGGGCATGAAGTACCCGCCCAGATCGGGACCGCTGGCGTCGCTCCAGAAGTCGGGGTCGTCGACTCGCTTGGGCGGCCCGTAGTGACCGAGGTCGAGGTCCGGGAACCGGTGCGCGATCTGTTCGGCGGTCATCGCTTCGTACGGGATGCCGATCTCGTCGAACGGACCACGCACCGCCGACAGCGGCGTGGACGGCGAGTCGAGCACGAGGATGCCGGTGTTGATCAGCCGGACCATCCCCAACTCGTCGACCACCCCAAGCACCTCGGCCCAGTTGTCCCAATGGAACTTGGCCTCCCAGCTGAGGCGGACCGCGTCCAACGTGGAGTAGTTGAAACGGACGATCGCCGACGACGAGCTGGTCGACCCGGCGCCGGCGGCGGGGCCGCGGTCGACCACGATCGGGCGCAGGCCGCGCCGGGCGAGCGCGTGGGCGATCGAGCAGCCCATCACGCCGGCACCGATCACGACGGGGCGTGCGTCGCTCATCGGCGCACCGCGGCAGGGCGCACCGGAACGGAACGGTTGGAGGACAGGTCGGGTGTCACGTCGCCATCGTGGCATGCACTCCGGCGTGGCGGCCCAACCGGCCGGCGCGTGTCAGCCGGGCACGTCGCGCAGCAGGTCGCGCAGGTCCCGCTTGACGACCTTGCCGTAGTTGTTGGTCGGCAGATCCGCGACGAAGCGGTAGTCCTTGGGCCGCTTGTAGCGGGCGATGCTGTCCAGGCACAGCTGGTCGAGTTCGGCGGCGGTCGGCGCCGCGGCGGCATCTGCGGCGACCACGAAGGCGACCACCGCCTCGCCCCACTCGCGATCGGGCCGGCCGACGACGGCCACCGCACGCACGCCGGGGTGGCGCAGCAGCGCCTCTTCGACCTCGCGTGGATAGATGTTCATCCCACCGCTGATGATCAGGTCCTTGGACCGGTCGCGCAGCACCAGGTAGCCCTCGGCGTCGAAGCTGCCGACGTCGCCGGTGTGCAACCATCCGCCGCGCAGCGCTTCGGCGGTGGCCTCGGACTGTTGCCAGTACCCGGCCATCACCACGTCGCCACGGACGACGACCTCGCCGAGCTCGCCGACCGCGACCTCGTCGCCGTGCTCGTCCACGACGCGCACCTCGACGTCCGTACGCGCGGTGCCGACGCTCTGCATGCGCTCGCGCCACCGCGGGTTGCCGCGGTCGGCATGGTCGGCCTTGGACAGGCCGGTGATCGTCATCGGCGTCTCGCCCTGCCCGTAGATCTGCGCCAGGCGTGGGCCGAACACGGCGAGGGCGTGCTCCAGGTCGGCCAGGTACATCGGTGCGCCCCCGTAGACGATCGTCTTCAGGTTGGCCAGGTTGGCGGCGCGCATCGCCGGATCGCCGGCGAGGCGGTTGACCATCGTCGGCGCGGCGAACATCGACATGCCCGGCCAGGCGGCCAGCAAGCCGGCGATCTCCTCGCCGTCCACGCCACCCGACGTGGGGATCACGCTGAGCGCGCCGCGGGCGACATGGGCCAACCCGTACAGGCCCGAGCCGTGTGAGAGCGGCGCGGCGTGCAGGATGCAGTCGCCGGGCTGGATCGGGTCGATGTCGGCGTAGTAGCTCAGCGTCATCGTCAGCAGATTGCGATTGGTGAGCGTCGCGCCCTTCGGCCGGCCGGTGGTGCCGCTGGTGTAGAACAGCCAGGCGGGGTCGTCGGAGACGCGGTCGACGATCGGCCGCGGAGCGCACGACCACCACGCGTTCCACTGCTCGCCCGGTGCCACGACGACACCGCGCAGCGAGTCCGGCCGGTCGGCGGCTGTAGCGATGGACTGGGCGGCCGCGGCGTGGCCGGCAGCGGCGTGGTCGTCGTCGGTGATCAGCACCGACGTCGAGCTGTGCGTGACGATGTAGGCGACCTCGTCAGGGTGCAGGCGAGCGTTCACCGGCACGATCACCAGGCCGGCGTGCCACGCGGCGAACATCGCCTCCAGGTACTCGGGCCGGTTGCGCATCAGGATCGCCACGCGGTCGCCGGGCTCCAGCCC